>NZ_JANEWH010000124.1:0-13340 GCF_028069715.1 Kluyvera sp. Awk 3
ATTTTAATTCACCAGTCGTAATTAAAGACCCAACTTTAACCAGCTGGAATTTTCTTTATGGCGCACGTCTGGGAATTTCATCGGCCAGTCTGGAGAATTTATTTCTTGGCCGTACGGTGGTCTCCAGTATTTATGTCGACACCTTCACTCGTAAGAATATCTTAACTTTTCTGACGCCGGTTTATCGCCAGGAACAGTTGAAAGGTATTGTCATGGTCGACCTGTCCCATCAGGATATGCGAGAAATTTTTTACACCCGCGATCGCCCGCTGGTCTGGCGTTACCTCGATATTTCGTTTACCGATTCCGACAACAACGCCAATATCGAGGTCCATCGCAGCGCGGCGCATTTGCTGAGCTACGTCAACTACTCGCGCCCGCTGGCGGAAAACATGCACGTGGTGCTGTCGCTGGACGTGATGTATTTCCTGCTCAGCTCCTGGAAACTGTTCCTCTTCTACCTGCTAACGACAGCAGTACTGCTGCACCTGGTACGCACCCATTTCCGCCTTTATCGGATGGTCAGCAAAGAGAACATCAGCGATTCGCTCACCGGGTTGTATAACCGTAAAATCCTCTCACCGGTGCAAAGCATGCGCCTTCAGCGGCTGACCGAACAGGGCGCGAGCGTCGTGATCATCGCGCTGGATCTCGACAAACTGAAGCACATTAATGACACCTGGGGACACAACGAAGGCGACCGGGCGATCATCATGCTGGCGCAGGCCATCTCCGCGACGGTACGCAAAAGCGACTATGCCGTGCGTCTTGGCGGCGACGAGTTCTGCATTATTCTGGTGGACTACGACGAGAAGGACGCGCAGTTAATTCCACAGCGAATCAAGGAGCAACTGGCGCTTATCGACGACGATAACCGCGTCAGCTTCTCGTGGGGCGCCTATAAAATGTGCGTCGGGGACAATCTCGACGGCGCGATGGAAATTGCCGACCAACGTCTGTACCAGCAAAAGAAGCAGCGCCATCACCACACCTGACAGCATTAGGGGAGAAAAACATGATTGAGCCAGTATCACCCAATATCCACCAGCGGTTGTTGGCCCTGCTTGATGAGCAGCAGGCGCGTTATCGGGTCATGGAGCATGAAGCGGTAGGAAAATGTGAAGCCGTGTCAGAAATACGCGGCACCGCGTTGGGTCAGGGGGCCAAAGCGCTGGTGTGCAAGGTGAAGGGCAACGGCGTGAACCAGCACATACTGGCGATCCTCGCCGCGGACCAGCAGGCCGATCTGTCGCGCCTCGCGCAGTATGTCGGCGGCCTGAAGGCCTCGCTGGCAAGCCCCGCCGAAGTGGACGCGCTGACCGCCTGCGTTTTTGGCGCTATCCCGCCCTTTAGCTTTCATCGCGCCCTGCGACTCATTGCCGACCCGCTGCTGTTTGAGCGCTTTAACGAGATAGCCTTTAACGCCGGTAGCCTAGAGAAATCGGTCATTCTCAACACCGCCGACTACCTGCGTATTGCCCAGCCGGAGCTGGTCGCCTTCCGCCGTCAGTCCTGATGCTACGAGCCGGCGAGCCTTCAATCTGCGTTGATGCAGGCCCGTGCCGGACGTCGTATTAGCGTTACACACTTTTCTTGCGTACAGTAGAGCAATGTAAACACGTAGCCCGGCCAAGCGTAACGATGCCGGCGTTTGAACCGGGGTCAATATAAGCGACTCGCCAGGGCTACGGTTAGGCTGTTTTTTCCCTTTTTGGCAAGGATTACCGCTCTATGCTCGATACCACCCTGCTGATCCTCCTGGGTCTGGCTGCGCTCGGCTTCGTCAGCCATAACACCACCGTCGCTGTCTCTATTTTGGTTCTGATCATTATCCGCGTTACGCCACTGAGTGCCTTTTTCCCATGGGTGGAAAAACAGGGGCTGAGTATCGGTATTATCATTCTCACCATTAGCGTCATGGCGCCGATCGCCAGCGGCGCTCTGCCCGCCAGCACGCTAATCCATTCATTCGGCAACTGGAAATCATTGGTCGCTATCGCCGTCGGTATATTTGTCTCCTGGCTTGGCGGGCGCGGCGTGACGCTGATGGGCAGTCAACCCCATCTGGTGGCGGGTTTATTGATCGGCACCGTACTTGGCGTGGCGCTGTTTCGCGGCGTGCCGGTGGGGCCGCTGATTGCTGCCGGGCTGGTGTCGCTGCTTATTGGGAAGTCGTAGTCAGCGCCGCCAGATAACGACCTGGCGTTTGCCCTAACCCTTTGCGGAACATGGTGATAAACGCCGTGGTCGAATCGTAGCCGAGCGACAGCGCGACCTGCTGGACGCTAAGACCACGCACCAGCATCTGTAGCGCGAGGATTAACTGCAACTGATGCCGCCAGCGACGAAAGTTAAGCCCGGTCTCTTTTACCACCAGCCGCGCCAGGTTACGCTCGCTCATGGCAAAACGGCTGGCCCACTGCGCCAGCGTCTGCCACTGTGCCGGTTCCGCTTCCATGGTCTCGACCATCAGGCGAATTTTCGGATGCGCCGATACCGGCAGCTGTAGCTGTTGTTCCGGCTGCTGCGGCAACTCGTCAAAAAGCACCTGTATCAGGCGCTGAGTTTCCGGCGTCTGACGTACGGCTTCATTGCGCTCGGCCAGTGTCAGAATCAGCTCACGCACCAATGGCGAAATTTTCAACGTACAGCTGTGGGCCGGCATTCGCGCGGCGCCAGGCTCGATAAACAAAAAGCACAGCTCCGCCTGCGGTGTGGCGCGGTTGCTGTGCGGTACTTCGCCTGGGATCCATACCGCAAACTGCGGCGGTACCATCCACATAGCGTTCTCCACCTCGCAGGTAATCGCTCCGCGCAGCGCCAGAATCAACTGCCCCTTACGGTGCTGATGAACGGGGATGTACTGCTCCCCCTCAACAACCTGTATGCCAAACGCCACCGCCGCGTCATCGTGACTGTCCGGGTGATAGCCGCTTAAACCGAGTCCGAGCATTATTTTGTCCGAATTTAGCGATAATCTGTCATTTTAGCTTGATTTAAACGCAAGCTAAACCGGGT
Source organism: Kluyvera sp. Awk 3 (assembly GCF_028069715.1). Taxonomy (NCBI): domain Bacteria; kingdom Pseudomonadati; phylum Pseudomonadota; class Gammaproteobacteria; order Enterobacterales; family Enterobacteriaceae; genus Kluyvera; species Kluyvera sp. Awk 3. The sequence continues at coordinate 3,019 of NZ_JANEWH010000124.1, forward strand.
ATCGTAGTCTCTCAATTTTCTGCTTGAGAACACTATGTCTGACGCTGTTGCTTCTTCACAACGCCGCTGGCTGTTGATTGTTGGTATTTTACTGATTGCCTCAACGCTACGCGTCACCTTCACCGGCGCGGCACCGCTGCTCGACGCCATTCGCGCTGAATATGGCCTGACCACCGCGCAGACCGGGCTATTAACCACCCTTCCGCTGCTGGCCTTTGGCCTGGTGTCGCCGCTGGCGGCGGGAATTGCCCGCCGCTTTGGCATGGAACGCAGCCTGTTTATCGCCATGCTGTTGATATGCGCCGGGATCGTCGTACGCTCCCTGCCCTCTATCACGCTGATGTTTATTGGTACCGCCATTATTGGCTGCGGGATTGCGCTAGGCAACGTCCTGCTGCCAGGGCTGATTAAACGGGATTTCGCCAGTCAGGTGGCCAAAATGACCGGGGCCTATTCCGTCACCATGGGGGCCGCTGCCGCGATGGGTTCAGCGCTGGTGGTGCCAATTGCGCTGAGCGGCTTCGGCTGGCGCGGCGCGCTGTTGATGCTCATCGCCTTCCCGTTACTGGCGCTGCTGTTCTGGCTGCCACAATGGCGAGCCTCGAAAGCGACTGCACTTTCCAGCAGCGGCGCGATGCACAACCGTGGGATCTGGCGTTCAGCATTAGCCTGGCAGGTCACTCTCTTCCTCGGGCTGAACTCGCTGGTTTACTACGTGATTATCGGCTGGCTGCCAACCATTTTAATGAGTCAGGGCTACAGCGAAGCGCAGGCCGGCTCTCTGCACGGGCTGCTCCAGTTGGCAACCGCCGCGCCCGGTTTTGCTATTCCGTTGATCCTGCATCGCCTCAAGGATCAGCGAGGGATCGCCATTACCGTCGCGCTGATGTGCGCGGTGAGCGCCCTGGGTTACTGGATTTTCCCGTCGCAGGCGGCGCTGTGGACGGTGATTTTCGGTTTCGGATCCGGTGCGACGATGATTCTGGGGCTGACCTTTATCGGGCTGCGCGCCAGCTCGGCGCACCAGGCCGCGGCGCTCTCGGGCATGGCGCAGGCCGTTGGCTATCTGCTGGCGGCTTGCGGGCCGCCGCTGATGGGGAAAATGCATGATGCTACCGGGGCATGGCATCTCTCGCTGATGGCCGTCGCAGCCATTGCGCTGGTGATGGCGTTGTTCGGCGGGCTGGCCGGACGCGATAGAGAAATTAACATCGGTAGCCGCTGATAGGTAGGCCGGATAAGGCGTAGCCGCCATCCGGCCTACTGGAGTCTATTTTACTGCGCGGCGGCGTGCAGGAACGCCTGCACCAGCGGTGCCGGACGCCCCGCCAGTGCGTTGCGCTCGTGCTGGAATAACGTCGCCACGAAGAACGGATGCGTCACCAGCTCCACCGCGCGAATATCTCCGTTATCATCCCAGCCCGTCACTCGCAGCGGCTGCGCTTCCAGTTCAGCGGCGAAGTCGTCGGCAATCCCGTAGTTGCAGTGATACCCCTCTTCAATACTGTCACGCCCATAGGCACGGGCAATTAACGTATTGGCGCGCAGCTCGATGGTATCGCTTTTTTCCACCAGCGAGCAGGTAAGCGGCGCAATCACCATCCGTCCTTCGCTGTCAGTTTCCGCGTGAGCCGCATCTTCCCAGCCCATCACGTTACGCGCGTATTCCAGTATGGCGTGCTGAAAACCGCCGCAGGTGCCGAGGAATGGCACGCTGTTTTCACGCGCATAGCGCACGGCGGTCAACGCGCCTTCAGTATTCTCATAAGGGCTGGCAGGAACCAGCCAGATAGCGTCAAATTCGGCGAGATCGTCGGTACTTTTCACATCACGCGTTGCCAGCCAGCGGTATTCAACGGGCAATTCCAGCACCGCAGCGGCGTCATCAATCGCCAGCGGAATAGCCTGATGCGCGATAACATCGGCGTTATAGTCGCCAACCAGTGCAATACGAAGAGTGGGAGTTACAGCAGAGTTTTCCATGATGGGTCCTTATGGGCAGACGTGACGTATGGCATAAGGAGCCTCAGATTAGCGATGTCCGCGCGCAATAGCAATACCCGGCTAGCGTACCCAACCAAAGTTTGTGGTATGGTCAAAGAGGATAAAGGGAGGAAGGATATGATCCAGTGTAAACGCGTATATGAAGACGCCGCATCCGATGACGGCTACCGTGTTCTGGTTGATAGACTGTGGCCACGCGGCATCAAAAAGGAAGATCTCATCTACGATGAGTGGTGTAAAACCCTTGCCCCGTCCGCCGAACTGCGCAAAGCGTTTCACGGCGAGGTGATCGATTTTGCCTGCTTCTGCCAACACTACCGCGATGAACTATCCCATCATCTGGAGGATGGACGTCGCCTGGCGAACATTGCACAGAAGCAGGGAGTGACGCTGGTTTACGCCGCCGCGAACACGGCGCAAAACCATGCGCGCGTGCTCGCCGACTGGTTGAAAAACCTCTAACTCCCCCCTCGCGCGGCGTCTGACGGCGTCGCGTTTATTCCACCAGCGCTTCGCGTTCGTGCGCGGGCAGCGCATCCGGCGTCAACGGCAGCAAATACTCGGAACGGACAAACGCAAATCCGTGCTGACCTTCACCGGCACTGACTTCTCCGGTCACCAGCCACAGCGCGCGCGGCGCGTCGGCGGCTAACTCGGTCATCACGCCGTTGACCGGATTCAGGCAACGCTCACCTGGGTTAATCAGGGCAAAAAGCTCAACGCTTTTACCAATATTGGCGCGACCAGCCGTTGTACGAGCACCGATGATAATGGCGGTGGTGCCCGGTTTAAGCGAAAACATACATCTCTCGTTAATCAGAATAATCCTGGTCACGAAGTGTACTGGATATGCGCCTTGCTGTCATTGTTTCTGCGGGTGATCGCGACGCCACAGCGCCCATTCCTCAATGGTTTCACCGTTTGGCAATTTACACAGGCTGTATTGCCCCTGTGAATTAACCTGCGGAATACTTTCTCCGCCCTTCTGCTGGCAGTAAACCGCAGCAGGATTTGCCATACCCACCTGCGGCGGTTTCGGCGCCTCGGGTTCAGCCTGCTTTGCACAGCCGGCAAGGAGCAGAGGCAGCAGTAAAAGATAGCGGGAACGCATAAATTCTCCTTAGTTTTACGCTGAAGTTTAGCTTTAAACTCCATAATTTCTTCATTTTAACTACACTTTTGAGACGTAAAGTACGTCTCGTTCTCAACTGACCAGAGAACAGAACATTCCATAATCAATGAGTTACTTTGCCCCATCTCCCCCGATGGGGCTTTTTTTACCTGTAATTAGAAGCGCATACCCTCAGTTTTGTCCGTTTTCATAACGTAGCGCTTACCTTCTGGATACATAATGTATAAAATTCAGGAGGTCCAATTTCGTTTTAGGATCACACACCATAACTGCTTTTGCCAATCCAGGGGACCCTCGTTTCCATGTCAGATATTATCCTTGCCAAAGTATCGCAAACACTTGCCACGGAACAATCGCTAGAGAACCTTGTCCGTCAACTGCTTGAGATGCTTGAGTTGGTCACCAACATGGAATCGACCTATCTGACGAAAATTGATACCCAGGCAGACCTGCAGCACATTGTCTACTCGCGTAATAGCGGTGACATGGATATCCCCGAAAATCTCTCCGTCCCGTGGGGCGATACGCTGTGCAAACGCGCCATGGACGACAACTGTTTTTACAGTGATAACGTGCCGGGCCGCTGGAGCGATTGCGACGCGGCAAAAGCGCTGGGGATCACCACCTTCCTCAGTACGCCTATTCATCTGACCGATGGTTCGCTGTACGGCACGCTGTGCGCCGCCAGCAAGCAACAGAAGCCGCTCAGCTTTAACAGCGAGCACGTACTTCAGCTGTTTGCCAGCATCATTGCCCGTTATATTGAGAAAGAATCGCTGGTGTCTCAGTTGCAGGAGGCGAATGCCGCGCTGATTTATCACTCCTACACCGATGCGCTCACCGGGCTGCCAAACCGTCGCGCGGTGTTTGAAAATCTCGAGACCCTGTTTTCCCTGGCCAGGCACCTCAACCATTCGGTGATTCTGGCGTTTATTGACCTCGATCACTTCAAGAAGATCAACGATAGCTATGGCCATCAGGCGGGCGACGAGTTCTTACAGCAGGTGGCCCAGCGCCTGAAGTCAGGCATCTCGGCCGATGACCAACTTGGGCGATTGGGCGGGGACGAGTTTATGGTCGCCACCCTTGAACGCTCGACGGCGCAGCTCGCGCAGTTTACCGAGACGCTGCGGCAGCTGCTGGTGGGAGATTACCTGCTGAGCGATGTATTGATTCACTATCCCGGCGCCAGCATTGGCGTCATCAGCGTTGACCCGAGCCAAATGGACCCGGATAGCGCGCTACGGGCAGCCGATAGCGCGATGTATCGCGACAAAAAATTTCGCCATCGCCCGGAAATTAGCACCCAGCGGGTGAGCTAATTACAGTATCATACGCGCTATCTATAACAGGAATCAGGATATCACCATGAGATTGGGTATCGCCTTCCCCATCGTTATCTTTTTTATTGCCGTGATCTTTCTGGGGTGGTTTTTTATCGGCGGCTATGCGCTACCGGGAGGAGCACAATGAGAAAGACCACAATCATCATGCTAATCATCGCGATCGTGACCGTCATCGGCGTCCAGCTCGGTTGGTGGTAAGTCTTAGATAAGCCGCGCATGCGTCGGCTTATCGTCTCTCGCCCCGGCGTTTCTTCATCTGATACATCTGGGCATCTGCCTGCTGAATAGCCGCATCCAGCGAATCCAGGCACGGTGCCACGCCCCAAGATACCGAGAGCGGTACCGGGTGTCCCTGCGGACTGAACGGGTACACGGCGATGCTGGCGGCAATACGTTGTGCCACCATATGCGCGTGCGCAATATCGGTGTCACTGAGTAATACGACAAATTCATCGCCGCCGCTACGAATCACCCAGTCATCGTTGGCACGCACATCATTGAGCATACAGTCGGCAATCGCCTGCAGCGCGCGATCGCCTGCCTGATGGCCGTAACTGTCGTTAATCGCCTTAAACTTATTACAATCGAACAAAATGACCGTCATAAAGGGTAACGATCGCTGCTGAATCAGGGTGAAAATATTACGCGTGAAGCACCCGGTCAGCGGATCGCGGTAAAAACGCAGGTCGGCTTGATTAAGATGATAACGTATTAACATAAACAGCAGGATGAGCAGCACCGGCGCCAGCGCGAGCACGCCCAACGCGTTGCGCTCCTGGGAGATAAACAACCAGCTGGGTAATGCGTATTTAATCTCATAACGCCGTGAAACCGGATGAGAGTGCGCATCGTCCAGCCAGCGGCAGTTATTGACGATGCACAGCACTTCGCCGCTCTGTCGACTTTCATACCCCAGAATCAGCCCTTCAGGCACCTTGCCATTAAACGCCTCACGCAGCATGTACTCCAGCTCCGGGCGTGAGAGATCGTAGGCCAGATAACCAATAATATGGTTGCTCGGCTCCCCCTCGGAGAGATCGTAGATGTAGCTCACCACGCTGTAGGCCCGGTCGCCGGTGATTTTATCAGCGTATAAGCGGGTCGAACTCAGCGACTTCTTTCGCATACCTTTTTGCAGCACGCGGTCATAGAACATTTCCGGTTCGCTGAAAAAACGCTGAGGGTCGCGCGCCATTTGCGAGGTCGAGAAACTAAAAGGTATCGAGTCGGCGGGGTTAAACCAGTAAAACCAGCGACCATCATTGGCGATAATATAACGATGAATATCGTGCAGATCCGGATTCAGCGCCTTCACTTTTGCGCGAATGTATTCCGCGGCGACATAGATACAGCGAGCACTGTACTCCGGTGTTCTGGTCACCAGAGCGCCGCGGTCAGGAGCTAACGTGTCAGGGTCGGCATTAATCCCCCAGGCCGTGTCGCGAGGATGAAAAATATCAGCATCGCCGCACAATTCATGACGACTGATCTGCTGATAACGCACGCCAGCAGCCTCAGCCATCAGCTCGTTATCATTAAATATCGTCATCATCTGGTTTTGTAACGTGTTGACGCCTTCACTGACCTGTGAAAGCGCACGTTGATACAGAAAAAAGAGGGCAATACAGACCAGCAGACAAGTTATCGCGGCCGATGCCAGCAGCGACTGCTTCTTACGCAAACTATCCTGAATAATTCTCACTGCTACTCCGTACCGATGGGTTAATCCCTGAAACGCCACCCACGCAATCAACCTAAGCGTCACGGTACGTCTTCATTACGTATGTGGATCAGTATGGATGAAATCTGCCGCAAGCGTGAATTTTGATCGTGTCAGCTCCTTGCCGGAAAGACAATAAGAAAATACGCGTGCAGGCGTGATGCCCGCACGAAAGGATTAACGCTGGTTATCCGAACCTAAGAAGAAGAAGCCCAGTGGAATCGCAAACAACAACGTGAAAATGCAGCTGTAAACAAACACCATCGCCCCTTGCAGCACAAACATGCTGGTGGTCCAGTCGGCATACGGCAGATTGTATTCACGCACCACGCCGCCAAAGGTCGCACGGCCAACCACCACCGCGGCAATCACAAACACCACAAAAGCGGACAGCAGGAATTTTTTGCCGTTTGGCGTCCGCAGTTTCTCCAGAATCATCGCATCCTCCCGACGCTGTTCTCACGATATTTTGCTGTATTTGTAACATTAATGAAGCATAAATTGAATGTTTATTGTTGCGTTATTTAGATGTTGTTCCTTGCACAAAGAACAACTATTTAACATCCGCCATAAGATGTATTTAAAATGCATTTTCTAATCAACAGCGGTCCAAATTTGTGTTTTAATACTCTCAACACAGAGGGGGAAAACATGCTACGCATTCCGCACACTTGTATTCATACCCGTTCCACTCCGTTCTGGAACAAAGACACCGCACCTGCCGGTATTTTTCAGCGCCATCTTGATAAAGGCACCCGCCCGGGCGTCTATCCCCGCCTGTCGGTACACCAGGGGGCCGTCCGCTATCTCGGTTTTGCCAGTGAAACGTCACCAGAGGCCGATAGCGAGCTGATCATCAACACCGGTCACTTTGGCGTGTTCCCACCGGAAAAATGGCATTACATCGAAACAATGACCGACGATACCGTCTTTCAAATCGACTTTTTTGTTGAAGCTGAAGTGCTGAAATCCCTATAGAACTCCAGGCCACTGGAGTAAGGAATTATTCATGTTACGTATTCCTGAGAACTTTGTTCATTCGCGTTCGACCCCGTTCTGGAATAAAGACACCGCGCCGAAAGCCCTGTTCACCCACCACAATACCAAAGCCCACGTCTATGGCCGCTTGTCCGTTATGCAAGGCGCCGTGCGCTACTTTGGCTTCCCTGACGCCGACGCCAGCGAACCGGACGTCGACGTGGTGATTGAAGCCGGATCCTTTGGCATTTCCCCGCCGCAGAAGTGGCATCGTATCGAGCTACTGACTGACGACACCTGGTTTAATATCGACTTCTTTGCCGATCCTGAGGCGACGCTTGAAGGCACCGGTCTGGGCAAAGTGGTTAATTCGCATAAGGGGTAACAACAATGAGTAAGGCAACTTATACGGTAACCGTCACCAACAATAGCAACGGTATTTCCGTCGATTATGAAACCGAGACGCCGATGGAGCTGTTGGTCCCGGATGTTGCCGCGGATGTGGTGAAAGATCTGATCAATACCGTCCGCGCGTACGATACCGAAAACGAGCATGACGTTTGCGGCTGGTAACGCCGTGTCGATACAAAAAGGGAGCCACTTCAGGCTCCCTTTTTCGCTCTCACCCGAATGAATCAAGCGCAAGCGACGGATTCATACTTTCGTTTTAACGCCCTTTCTTCCCACTTTGCCATGGTTAAAACAGTCATAGCGGGAGGATAATGCAATGGCCTGGCGCCCTTTTCTGTTTCTGATTTCCAACCCTGCTCCGCGTCGTTCAGCGAGACGCGGAAAACTGAAGCTGGTCAGCAACGCGTAGCGCCGCATTACACGGCGCTTATTGCCGATTACTCGAAAAAGACCTCTGGGTTATCGGCCAGCGACACGAAAGTCTTGCTGTTTTTGTCCAGCGCGCGGATTTCGCCGCTTTCAATATCATACACCCAGCCGTGCAGGCGGATCGCGTGGTCACGCAGCCCCACAGCCACCGACGGATGCGTTTTGATATTATTCAACTGAGCAATAACGTTTTCTTCGACCATGGCGTTAACTTTGTCGGTCTCGTTATCGTAGGTTTTCTTCTCGACGACCGCTTTGGCGGCATCGGAATAGCGCAGCCAGTGGGAGACAGCCGGCATCGGCTCCAGGCACTGGCAGGTGGCGATAGCTTTCATCGCGCCACAGTTAGAGTGACCGCAGATAACAATATCCGTTACGCCCAAAGCAACAACCGCGTACTCAATAGTCGCGGATACCCCGCCCGGTTCCGGACCAAAAGAAGGCACGATATTACCGGCGTTACGGATGACAAACAGTTGCCCCGGCTCTTGTTGCGTGACCAGTTCGGGAACTAAGCGGCTGTCTGAACAGGAGATGAACAGCGCTTTTGGGTTCTGGCTGGATGCCAGGCTGCGGAAGAGTTCCTTACGTTGAGGAAAAACTTCTTTCTGAAAGTTGAGGAACCCTTCGATGATATGTTGCATAGCAGTATCTCTTTTTCGTTTTTACGCAGGTCATGATTAACATCACATTTTCAGTTTACCACTTGAACGCAGAAGGAAAAGCCCCTTCTCACGCTAATGCGCATGTTAAGCACTGGTCATCACCTTGTTACGACCGCTATTTTTGGCCGCATACAGCGCCCTGTCGGCAAACGAAATGCATTCATCCGCGGTGAAGTGTTTATCTGACGAGGTAAAGACACCGATACTGATGGTCATGGGCTCCGGCGTACGGTAAGGCGCACGTTTCGCCGTCTCCTCCTCAACCTTGCTGCGAATCCGCTCAGCCACCTGCATGGCGACTTCTGATGACGCGTTGCGCATCAGCACGGCAAATTCTTCCCCACCCACGCGCGCAATAATATCGCATTCGCGGATGGAACGTTTCGCCAGGTCCACCACGGTTTTGATGACCGCATCGCCTACCGGATGCCCATAACGGTCGTTGATACGTTTGAAGTGATCAATATCCAGAATCATCAAACTGATATCTTCCCGCGATGCCAGCAGTAGCTGTAGCTCCCTATAGAAATAGGCGCGATTATAGATGCCGGTCAGCGGATCGTGGTTCGACAGCATTGTCGATTCTTTATGCATCACGAAAATATCGTAGAGCAGGACATTAATCACAAAAAAGGTGCAAACCACTTCGATGCCGCGGCTGAGATACCAGACGGGGAAATTATAATCGCTGAGATTCAGCAGAAGAAGGTTGCTAAACAGGCTGGAAACGCAGAAGACCGCGATACTCATCCATAACAGGCTTCGCAGTTGCGTAATGACGATAGCCAGCAACAGCGTGATAAACCAGGCGGCAACGATCGCGACACCATAATAGCTATTCCACGCATTACGACCATTAAGTGATGTTGTACCAATCAGGTTGAGTGATATCTGCGGGTTATAGCTGGATAAATTGTGCGCCAGAATGGCCATCAGCAGGAAGATGCCAGCCAGTACGAGTACCCATAGTTCGTCTTTACGTGAAGGCGCGATGTTACGATTCATGCGATACGCATAAAAGAGTGCGACCAGAATGGCCAACATCATGGTGAGCTGGCGAAACAGATAGAAAATGGCTAAATCATTGGTAATTGATTTCAACGGGATGCATAACGCAATGAGTTGTTGGATAAGCGTTAGCGCCTCGACCCAATAAATATCGGCAACCAGAAAACCGAGCCCCAGAATGGCAACATAGAGTAGTTTTCTATTGCAGAGAAACTGGAAAAACATGAAGAAGAAGATAATTGCATCGAGTAATAACAACAGCCCGGAAAAGACCAGGTAATAAATATCAGCGATAGCTATATTAAAGGTTGTGAGATAGTCGGCTAACATAAACATCGCCGCAAGCAGTAAGCACGCGGCAATGAGACAAAAGCTCATTCTACTATTTATTCTGGAACAGCTTAGGCTCATTTCGAGTCCTCCATGACAGCTCTATATGTTATAGCCTACTGAGATCCTAAAAAATAGTACCTTTAGTCAAGCCTTGAATTTAAAAATAATTAATTATTGACTTGCCTTTTATATCCCTGTGATTCATCACAATATTATAAAATTTTCGTTGCAAGTAGACGCATTAACCATCATCCAGGACGGATGTAGATACCATAACATCAAACACAGTCTGAAAT
>NZ_JANEWH010000125.1:0-13032 GCF_028069715.1 Kluyvera sp. Awk 3
ATGTTATTTCTCTTGTTAAAATAAAGCTTAATTTAAAAATCGAAGGTCATTACCAGTTCCACAGCGTGCCATCTTCCAGACGCGCAACCGGCAGATAGGCCGGGTCATACGGATACTTCGCCGCCAGTTTTTCGTCAAACTCGATGCCTAAGCCCGGTTTATCACCTGGATGCATATAGCCGTTATCAAAGGTCCAGTTGTGTGGGAAGACCTCCAGCATTTGCTCGGAGTAACCCATGTATTCCTGCACGCCGAAGTTAGGTACCCACAGATCGAAGTGCAGCGCTGCCGCCATGCAAACCGGGGAGAGATCCGATGGGCCATGTGAACCCGTACGTACCTGATACAACGAAGCAAAGTCGGCGATACGGCGCATGCCGGTGATCCCGCCCGCATGAGTGATAGTGGTACGGATGTAATCAATAAGCTGCTCTTCGATAAGCTGTTTGCAGTCCCAGATACTGTTGAACACTTCACCCACGGCGATCGGCGTGACGGTGTGTTGACGAATCAGACGGAAACATTCCTGGTTTTCTGCCGGGGTCGGATCTTCCATCCAGAACAGACGATAATCTTCAATGCTCTTACCAAAACGCGCCGCTTCAATCGGCGTCAGGCGGTGGTGCATGTCATGCAGCAGATGTTCGTCAAAGCCGAACTGGTTACGTACCGCGTCGAACAGCTTCGGCGTGAAATCGAGGTATTTCTCGGTGGACCACAGTTGCTCTTCCGGCCATTGCCCTTTCGTTGCAGGCTCGTAGGCCAGCCCCTTTCCTTTCGACATGCCGTAGGTGGTTTTCATCCCCGGCACGCCGCACTGGACGCGAATCGCTTTGAAGCCCATCTCTTTATGACGCGCATAATCTTCCAGCACATCATCAATGGTATGGCCGGTGGTGTGACAGTAAACCATCACGCCTTCGCGAGACGCGCCACCCAGCAGCTGATACAGCGGCATGTTGGCGGCCTTGGCTTTAATGTCCCACAGCGCCATATCGACGGCGGAGATAGCCGACATCGTGACAGGGCCGCGACGCCAGTAAGCGCCTTTATAGAAGAACTGCCAGATATCTTCGATGCGGTGCGCATCACGCCCCACCAACTGCGGGCACAGATGATCTTTTAAATAGGATGCAACGGACAGCTCACGGCCATTCAGCGTCGCATCGCCGTAGCCGATTAATCCGCTATCGGTGGTAATTTTCAACGTGACAAAGTTACGACCAGGACAGGTTACAAAAACCTCAGCACCCACAATTTTCATCTTCAATCCTTACATCTCATCGGTTAGTGAGGCAAACTTACGCCCTGAGCTACTACCATACAAGTATAAATATTAAAAATTACCGAGAAAGATCACAAAATTAAGGGGATTAAGTCAGACAAATGCATGAGGGATCACAAAGAAATGGTGCTTAGCCCAAACCAGGCCAGGCACAGGAGATGCTGGCAGAAATGTTACCCTCTGCCCCAGCCCGCGACGATAATCAACATGCCGCATAGCGCGACCGCTACGCCAAGCCAGTCGTAGAATGTCAGTTTTTCACCTTCAACGACGCGCAGCCACAGCAGTGCGGTAAAGATGTATACCCCGCCGTAGGCCGCATACACGCGGCCACTGGCGGCCGGATGCAGCGTCAACAGCCAGACAAACATCGCCAGCGCCAATCCGGCGGGTAATAGTAACAACGGCGTTGCACCGCGCTTAAGCCACAGCCACGGCAAGTAGCAGCCGATAATTTCACACAGCGCGGTAGCAAAAAATAGCATCGACGTCTTTATCATCGTTAATCATCATTCACTTAGGGTGGGCCTATCATACGTAAAAATAAGCCTCAATCGACCATACTCTTTTCGCGGGTATGCCAGCCCAAAGAGATGTAGTAGACTGCTCAACAGGAGCCATTGTTTTTATCACGTTAAAGGAACCCGCAAATGAAAATTACACTTGGCAAACGCCTGTGCCTGACGGCAATGCTCGCGCTGGGTGCCATCGTGTACACCGCGTCTGCGTCTGCTGAAACCAGCAAGCTGATCATTGAATCTGGCGATAGCGCGCAGAGCCGCCAGAACGCAGCGATGGACAAAGAGCAGTGGAACGATACTCGCCAGCTGCGCCAGAAAGTGAATAAGCGCGCGGAAAAAGAGTGGGACAAAGCCGACGTGGCGTTCGACGCCCGCGATAAATGTCTGCAAAGCCCGAACGTCAACGCCTACTGGGAACCCAACACCCTGCGCTGCCTTGACCGTTCAACGGGACGCACGCTGAACCCATAATTGAAGAGGGCGCCGTTGGCGCCCTTTTTTCATGAAGCTGCGTGAAGCTTTAGTAATATTCAATCGTGTTTTTAATCGTATAGCGTTGGGTGGTGGCAGGTTTCACGCTTTCATCAACAATGACTAAATCACAGCTTACCGGGTTATCATAACTGTCGTAATCACAGCTCTGCGTCACATTGCCAATGGGCTGCTTATTCAGCAGACTCACTGAGGTATAATCGAGCTTCTTACGCGCATCCTGCGACGGCGTTGAGATAATCGACAGCGTGGTATCTTTGACGGTCGACGTTTTGCCCAGCGGATACCCTTCAGCATCGTAGCGGTAATCAACTTCGCTCTCTTTCCCCAGCGCCTTCACCACAAAACCGTTATCGTCGGTTTCCCAGGTCACGCCCGCCGACGGAAACTCAGCCAACTGGCATTTTCCCTGTAAGCGCACGCGTTTCTCGTGCGTCACGCCGTCAAGATAGTAGTTGGCGTTAAGCACCAGCAGCGCGCCGGTATCTTCTTCGATATTGTGAAACTCCAGCATATCAAAGCAGCCTTCCGGCGAAACCTGTGCGCTCACTCGCTTCGCCACCTCGCCCTTTTGGTTCAGCAACGTTTGGCTGAAATCCTTCACCGGCCCGCGCAGCGGATCGAAATCAAACTCGTTGGAGAAGCTGGCCATTTCCGGCGTGAACGCCGCCGGGGAATCGTTCTTCTCACAACCACTGAGCAGAGCCATCACTGACACCAGCAAAATCACTTTCTTCACACCGTCATCCTGTTTCGGGAGTTTTCTCAATCATATTAGGAAATACAATTGTTTACACTAGCACTGCTATACTTTTTACGTCTCTAACGAAAAGGAGCCGAACATGAGAACTTCACGCTGGTTACTGGCACTGCTGCTGACAGGCGCCATGCCCGCTCTGGCGGCCGTACCGGATTCCTGTGAACGCGTTCGCAGCGACATTCAGCAGAAAATTATTCATAACGGCGTCGCGGAAAGCGCGTTTACGCTTGATGTCGTCCCTAACGATCAGGCCGATCAGCCCGGCGCGCAGGTGGTCGGCCACTGCGCCAACGACACCTTTAAAATTCTCTACACCCGTACCGATAACGCTCAATAATGTTCTGCCGCCTCTGAACGAGGCGGCCGCATTTACGGCTTTTGCTCGACGATAAACTCCAGCGCCACGCCAATCAGCACCCCGTCCTTCAGCGAACGATCGTCCGATAACGCATCCAGATCCCCCTGGAAGCGCAGCTTTTGCGTCGACGTATTGATCGTAAGTTTTGAGTGCAGGCAAGGAAGCGCCTGTGAGGTAATGGGATAGACCACTCGTCCGGAAACCAGCACCGGAATCTTGCGCAACTCCGTCTGCTGTAGCACGCCAACCGTCGAATAAAGTACCGCCAGCGGCGTCACCGCTAAAACCGGTTGGTTGGTCACGCTAATAAAATCGAGCAAAATTTCGGGGCGTAAAAAATTCACCCCTTTATAAGGAACCGTGACCGTATCAATCTCGGGCATCGGGATAACTTGCGTAGCAATGTCCTGCATAGGGTTCTTCCATAAGCGTAGGATGAGGCCAATATTCCCGGTCGCCGATACCGCCAGAAGACCGTAAATAGCGTTTTTTTTGTTGTAAAACAATTATGCACAGCCCTCCCTTTGCTGGCAAATGCCGCCCGCAAAATCTCATCGTTCGGATCTCTTCAGAATTGACCAGGGTTAATACTTGTATACCACCGGAGAGGTATCATTTTCATCCATTAGCCGGTTCTTAATTTCAGGTCGAAATAATCAAATAATAATGGAGTGAGCGATGTCTAATCAGGAAAAACCAGGGGGGCTAAGTCGACGTACCCTTATTAAATCGTCGGCGATAGGATCCCTGGCGCTTGCCGCGGGCGGCCTCTCGTTGCCCTTCTCCCTGCGAGCAACCGCCGCCGCCGTGCAGCAGGCCGCTCAGGTCGAAGATAAAGTGGTCTGGGGCGCCTGCTCCGTTAACTGCGGCAGCCGATGCGCGCTGCGCTTGCACGTCAAAGACAATGAAGTTTATTGGGTTGAGACCGACAATACGGGTCATGATATTTACGGCGATCACCAGGTGCGCGCCTGCCTGCGTGGCCGTTCCATTCGTCGTCGTATCAATCACCCGGACCGACTGAACTATCCGATGAAACGTGTTGGTAAACGTGGCGAGGGGAAATTTGAGCGTATTAGCTGGCAGGAAGCGCTGGATACTATTGCGGATAACCTTAAACGCGTTGTGAAGGACTACGGCAACGAAGCCGTGTACATCAACTACTCTTCCGGCATTGTTGGTGGCAACATTACCCGCTCTTCCCCTTCTGGCTCGGCAGTCATGCGGCTGATGAACTGCTACGGCGGCTCGCTCAACCAATATGGCACCTACAGTACCGCGCAAATCGCCTGCGCAATGCCCTACACCTACGGCAGCAATGACGGCAACAGCACTTCCGATATCGAAAACAGCAAACTGGTGGTGATGTTCGGCAACAACCCGGCTGAAACGCGTATGAGCGGCGGCGGCATTACCTGGTATCTGGAACAGGCGCGTGAACGCTCAAATGCGCGCATGATCGTTATCGATCCGCGCTATACCGATACCGCCGCCGGGCGTGAAGATGAATGGATCCCGATTCGTCCCGGCACTGACGCCGCGCTGGTCGCCGGTATTGCGTGGGTATTAATTGACGAAAACCTGGTTGATCAGCCGTTCCTCGATAAGTACTGCGTGGGTTACGACGAAAAAACGCTGCCGGAAGGCGCGCCCGCCAACGGCCACTACAAGGCCTATATTCAGGGCTTGGGCGATGATGGCATCGCCAAAACGCCGCAGTGGGCCTCGCACATTACCGGCATTCCGGCTGACCGCATTATCAAGCTGGCGCGTGAAATCGGCAGCACCAAACCGGCTTATATCTGCCAGGGCTGGGGCCCGCAACGTCAGGCCAACGGTGAACTTTCCGCACGCGCGATTGCCATGCTGCCCATTCTGACCGGCAACGTTGGTATCAACGGCGGGAACAGCGGTGCCCGTGAGTCGACCTACACCATTACCATTGAACGTTTCCCGGTGCTGGAAAACCCGGTAAAAACCGCCATCTCCTGCTTTACCTGGACGGATGCAATCGACCACGGCGCGGAGATGACCGCCACCCGCGATGGCGTGCGCGGCAAAGAGAAGCTGGATGTGCCGATTAAGTTTTTCTGGAACTACGCCGGTAACACCATCATCAACCAGCACTCGGACATCAACAAAACCCATGAGATTTTGCAGGACGAAAGCAAGTGCGAAATGATTGTGGTAATTGAAAACTTCATGACCGCCTCGGCAAAATATGCCGATATCCTGCTGCCTGACCTGATGACCGTCGAACAAGAGGACATCATTCCGAACGACTATGCCGGTAATATGGGTTATCTGATCTTTATCCAGCCCGCAACCGCGCCGAAGTTCGAGCGTAAGCCTATTTACTGGATCCTCAGCGAAGTGGCCAAACGTCTTGGTGATGACGTTCATCAGAAATTTACCGAGGGCCGCACTCAGGCGGAGTGGCTGCACTATCTGTACGCGAAAATGCGCGCGAAAGACCCGGCGCTGCCGAGCTACGACGAACTCAAAAAAATGGGCATCTACAAGCGTAAAGATCCGAACGGCCATTTTGTCGCCTACCGCGATTTCCGCAACGATCCACAAGCCCATCCGCTGAAAACACCATCGGGGAAAATAGAAATTTACTCCAGCCGTCTGGCGGACATCGCCGCAAAATGGCAGCTGGAGAAAGATGAAACCATCAGCCCGTTGCCCGTCTATGCCTCGACCTTTGAGGGTTGGGACGATCCGATGCGCGACAAATTCCCGCTCCAGCTGTTCGGCTTCCACTATAAAGCCCGCACGCACTCCAGCTATGGCAACGTCGATGTGCTGAAGGCCGCCTGTCGCCAGGAAGTGTGGCTCAACCCGATTGACGCGCAGAAACGCGGCATTCAGAACGGCGATATGGTGCGAGTATTCAATGGCCGCGGCGAGGTGCGGATACCCGCAAAAGTCACACCGCGTATCATGCCGGGCGTGTCAGCGATGGGCCAGGGAGCCTGGCACGACGCGCAGATGGACGGCGACCGCATCGACCACGGTTCCTGTATCAACACACTGACCACTCACCGCCCTTCACCGCTGGCGAAAGGTAACCCGCAGCACACCAATCTGGTTGAGATCGAGAAGGTATAAGGACTAGCTAATGAATACTCAATACGGATTTTTTATTGACTCGGCACGCTGCACCGGTTGTAAAACCTGCGAGCTGGCGTGTAAAGATTACAAAGACTTAACCCCGGACGTCAGCTTCCGCCGTATTTACGAATACGCGGGCGGCGACTGGCAGGAGGACAACGGCGTCTGGAACCAGAATGTCTTTGCCTACTACCTGTCCATTGCCTGTAACCATTGCGAAGATCCGGCCTGTACCAAAGTGTGCCCGAGCGGCGCGATGCACAAACGTGAAGACGGTTTTGTGGTCGTTAACGAAGATGTCTGCATCGGCTGCCGTTACTGCCACATGGCCTGCCCATACGGTGCGCCGCAATACAACGCCGCCAAAGGCCACATGACCAAGTGTGATGGCTGTCATAAGCGCGTGGCAAAAGGCAAAAAGCCGATCTGCGTGGAGTCCTGCCCGCTGCGCGCGCTGGACTTTGGGCCGATTGAAGAACTGCGCCAGAAGCACGGCCAACTGGCGGCTGTTGCGCCGCTGCCGTCGGCGCACTTCACCAAACCAAGCATTGTGATTAAACCGAACGCCAATGCACGTCCGTGCGGCGATACCACTGGCTACCTGGCCAATCCGAAGGAGGTGTGAGATGGGCAACGGATGGCATGAATGGCCACTGGTGCTGTTTACGGTACTGGGGCAATGTGTGGCGGGGGCGACCATTATTAGCGGCATGGGCTGGCTGGCAGCACGTAATGAAGCAGTCGACCAGCGGCGCATCGTACTGAGTATGTTCTTCCTGTGGGTCATCATGGGGATAGCCTTTTTTGCGTCGGTACTGCATCTCGGCTCACCGCTGCGGGCGTTTAATTCGCTCAACCGGGTCGGCGCTTCTGCGCTGAGCAATGAAATCGCGAGTGGTTCCCTTTTCTTCGCCGTGGGCGGATTCTGGTGGCTGCTCTCAGCGCTCGGTAAAATGCCGCAGGCGTTGGGGCGCATCTGGCTCATCGTCAGCATGCTGCTGGGTCTGGTATTTGTCTGGGCAATGACGCGTGTTTATCAGATAGATACCGTACCAACCTGGTATAATGGTTATACGACAGCCGCGTTTTTCCTGACTATGCTGCTCACCGGGCCGCTGTTTGCCGCTCTGCTGTTGAAGCTGGCGAAGGTGCCGTTTAACGGCAAATTCTTCGCGACATTAAGCGTGCTGGCCTTGCTGGCAAGCCTGGCGGTGGTGGTTTTACAGACCAGCGATCTGGGTTTCATCCACAGTTCCGTACAGCAGGCGAATGCGCTACTGCCAGACTGGGGCACATGGCAGGTTGGGCGCTTTATTCTACTGGCTGCCGGATTAGGCTGCTGGATCTGCCCGCTGCTGCGCCGGGTTCCACCTACGGCGCTCGGACTGACCATCGGTCTGATTCTGATGATAGTGGGAGAATTGATCGGCCGCGGGCTGTTCTATGGCCTGCATATGACCGTCGGCATGGCGATTGCCGGGTAATCTATCGGCGCGGGAACTGGCCCGCGCCTCTTTAAGGAATTGCAGTAATGAATGACGTTCAGCACAACGACGCCTTAGCTTTTTCTGCTCGCGTATTGGGGGCACTGTTTTACTTCGCACCGGACAGCGCGCTTGCCGAGCCGCTGGTTGCCGCATTTCGTGACGGCGAATGGGCCGCACAATGGCCATACCCGGTAGCCAACGCCGACGCGCTGTCCGCCGCTTTTGCCGCTCCCTGCGACGAATCGCTGGCGGAAGCCTGGCAGCGGCTGTTTATTGGCCCGTCGGCCCTCCCGTCACCGCCGTGGGGGTCCGTCTGGTTAGATCGTGAAAATGTCCTGTTTGGCGATTCGACTCTGGCGCTGCGCCAGTGGATGCGCGAAAACCAGATCGCCTTCGACGTTGCGCAAAATGAGCCGGAAGATCACTTCGGTACCCTGCTGATGCTGGCGGCCTGGCTGGTTGAAAACGATCGTCAGGAAGCCTGCGACCAACTGCTGGCCTGGCACCTGTTGCCATGGGCACCGCGCTTCCTGAGTGAATTTGTCGCCAAAGCCAATCACCCCTTCTTCAAGGCCCTGGCGGAATTAGCGCAGCACACCCTCGCCCAGTGGCAGTCACAGCTGCTGATCCCCGTTGCCGATAAAAAATTGTATCGCTAAGCGTTTCGCCTCATATGCAGCGTCTTCATTCCTATCCCGATATTCAGGCGATGTTACGTCGCCTTCTGCTGGCTATCGTCATTGGCGTCCTCGCGGCGCTGGCGGTCGCGCTGTTTCGTCACGCCATGTACCTGCTGGAGTGGTTATTTTTAAGCAATGACAGCGGCAGTCTGGTCAACGCGGCGGAGGGGCTGATTTGGTGGCGACGCCTTATCACCCCGGCGCTCGGGGGCCTGGCGGCGGGAACGCTACTGTGGGGCTGGCAACGTTATACGCGTCAACGCCCTCATGCGCCAACGGACTACATGGAAGCCCTGGAAAGCGACGAAGGCAAGTTCGACACCGGCTCCAGCCTTGTCAAATCAACCGCTTCTCTGCTGGTCGTGGCCAGCGGCAGCGCGATTGGCCGTGAAGGAGCAATGATTTTACTGGCTGCGCTGGCGGCTTCATTTTTTGCCCAACGCTTTACGCCAAAAGCGGAGTGGAAACTGTGGATCGCCTGCGGGGCCGCGGCGGGGATGGCCAGTGCCTACCACGCACCGTTGGCCGGCAGCCTGTTCATTGCCGAGATCCTCTTCGGTACGCTGATGCTCGCCTCGCTCGGACCCGTGGTGATTTCAGCGGTTGCTGCCCTGCTTACCACGCAGGCGATGAACGGCGGCGCGGAGCTGCTTTATCGCGTCGAGGCCTTACCCACGCTCACTGCCACGCATTATGTGCTGATGCTCGCCACCGGTCTTCTGTGCGGCCTTGGTGGTCCGCTGCTGATGTGGTTAATGGATACAACTCATCGCGGTTTCCTGGCGTTGAAGTTGTCTCCACCATGGCAACTGGCCCTTGGCGGGTTAATCGTCGGGGTATTATCGCTGTTAACGCCTGCGGTATGGGGTAATGGGTATAGCGTGGTGCAAGCCTTCCTGCTGTCACCGCCCACCCTGACCCTCATCGCCGGGATTTTCCTGTGCAAACTGCTCGCCATTCTCGCCAGTAGCGGTTCAGGCGCGCCCGGTGGCGTGTTTACCCCTACGCTATTTATTGGTCTGGGAGTGGGAATTTTGTTTGCTAATACATGGAGTCTGGGATTTCCCGGTCACGAGAGCATCGCGATATTGTTGGGGATTACCGGAATGGCCACCCTGCTGGCGGCAACGACGCATGCGCCAATCATGTCGACGCTGATGATTTGTGAAATGACCGGGCAGTATATGCTGCTGCCCGGCTTGCTGATTGCCTGCGTGTTAGCCTCAGTGCTATCGCGCACCTTACGCCAGAATTCTATCCACCGTCAGCACGTTACGGAGCATCGCTAAATCAACATACTGGCTGAGCTCGCGCTGTTCCGCACGCGGCAGATACGGCAGTTCGCCGATCAGCGGTGCGGGCAGTTTTTTGCTCAGCACATCAATAATTTCCGCGTAGTGCGCCAAACCTGGGTTGATACGGTTGGCGACCCAACCAATCAGCGGCAGCCCGTCATTGGCGATGGCCTGTGCTGTCAGTAACGCATGGTTGATACACCCTTCCTGAATCCCAACCACCATGAGTACAGGTAGCTGTTCCTGCACTACCCATTCAGAAAGCGGCCGCAAATCGTTCATCAGGCTGCGCCAGCCGCCCGTGCCTTCCACGACGACGTTATCAACCTGGCGGCTCAGATTTGCCAGCCCGTCGGACAACAGCGTGTAGTTAATCGGACAGCTGTGTGCAACGCTGCTCTCTTCTTCACTCAGCGCGATAGGGTTAATCGCCTCATAAGGTAGCGCCAGCGATGACACGCTTTGTAGTACCAACGCGTCTTTGTTACGCAACCCCTCGGGGGTCTCTTTGCTACCCTTGGCTACCGGCTTATAGCCTGCCACCCGTTTCCCGCTGGCGGCGAGCGCCTGCAATAGCGCACGAGAAACCACCGTCTTGCCGACAGAAGTATCAGTTCCAGTAATAAAGAAACGATTTAGCATCACTAACTAGCCCCACAAATTTGCCGATAGAATATCAAGACAATGAATAATTCAACGGGGTGAAAGTTTACGTGATGCGTCAGGAGGTCGGATTGAGATAGCGCAATTTTTTGCAAAACGGCAAAAAAATGTTAACCCTGTAACAGTCTGATCAGCAGTGTTCCGTTATAAAGCGCATCTTTTACCAGTGCCGCACCCGCCATCGTGCCGCGGTTGGAGAACTGCGTCTGTTCTACGGCAATATGTTTACTGTAGGCTGGCAGCGACTGCTGGCGAATACAGTCGCCAATCGCCGGAAAGAGGATATCCGCCGCCTGGTTAAACGGGGAACCAATAAGAATTTTTTGTGGATTGAACAAATTGACCATAATCGCGAGGATACGCCCGACGTTGGTGCCGATGCTGCTGATGATATCTTTTGCCAGCAGATCCCCTTGCTGCGCCGCCTGGCAGAGCCAGTCTACGGTGAGCGGCTTTTGATGTAACATCGAGCTCATTGACTGCTGCATCCGCACCTGGGTAAGTTCCAGCACGCTCTCCACGCTGGCAATCGTTTCCAGACAGCCGTGGTTGCCGCAGTAGCAGCGTTTGCCGTAAGGGTCAACCTGGGTATGACCAATCTCAACCAGGCTGCTGCTGCCAGCATGCAGTAAGCGACCATCGGTAATTACCCCTGCGCCCACGTTATGGTCAATCACCACCTGAATCACGTCGCGTGCGCCGCGAGAGGCCCCGAACAGCGCTTCGGCCATGGTCCAGGCGCTGATGTCGTGCTGGATATACACCGGCACGCCGGTATGCGCCTCCAGCGTTTCCCCCAGCGGGACATCTTTGACATCGTAAAACGGCATACGATGAATGATGCCGTTTTCGGTATCGATGATACCCGGCAGCGTGATGGCAATGGCCGTTAAGCGTTCCAGCAGATTTTGGTGACGAATAAAGAACTGGTCGATATGCGACAGCACGCGGTTCAGGAAAGGCGTTTCATCCTCCAGCGCCAGCTCAAGCTGCTCTTCAACCACCAATTTGCTGCTCAGGTCACGCAGCGCAAGATGAATATCACCGCGGCTGATGCGCACGGCAAGGTAGTGCCAGGCTTCGGTTTCCACCATAAGCCCCACCGCCGGACGGCCACGACTCCCCGCCTCCTGGATTTCCGTTTCCTGCACCAGATGGGCTTCCAGCAGCTCACGAACAATTTTGGTAATACTGGCGGGGGCCAGTTGCGCAAGTCGGGAAAGGTCAATACGCGACACCGGGCCAAGCTGATCAATGAGACGATAAACCGCCCCTGCGTTGGTCTGCTTGATTTGATCAATATGGCCTGGCTGACTGTCCGCTACCACCGTAAACTCCCTTATTTTCGCGCTTCGAAATAAACTGTGGACTATGGTGAAGTACTTCAATGGTCGACGTCAAATATTTACTTAGCCTTGTGATTTAACGCACATTTTTTCACACTTTTGGCGGCTAAACGCTGACCTTGGCCGCGTTTAACAAGTGTTGCTTAAAGCGCTGCGCCGCCTGGCTAAGCTCATGGTGTTTTGACCAGACCAGCCACATTTCCGACACCGCGTCCTCTTCAGCTATGGGTACCCAGCGCATTTCATACAACTGAACGCGACGAAATGAGGCGGGTAAAATCGACACCCCCAACCCCGATGCCACCAGACCGATAATCGTCATCGCCTCCCCGACCTCCTGGGTAATCACCGGCGTCACGCCATAGCGGCGCATCAGGCCGAGAATATCGTCATACAGCCCGGTGCCGACATGCGGATCAAAAAAGACAAACGGCTCTTTCGCCAGCTCGACAAGGCTGACCGACGGCTGGCTGGCTAACGGATGGTCGCGGTGAATCATCGCCAGCAGCGGCTCGCGCAGAATAATTTGCCAGTCGAGGGTATCGGGGAGCTGCGTGTTGCGCATCAGTCCCAGCTCAAGCGCACCTTCCGTCAGCGGTAAAATCTGTTCGCGGGTATTGGTCTCACGCGTCTGAATATGCACGTCAGGGTAACGCTGGCGGAATGTCGACAACGTATCGGAAACGGCCTTAATAAAGGGAGCAGATGAGGTAAAACCAATGTGCAGTTCACCGGTTTCCCCGTGATGCAGACGGCTGGCGCGCGCGGCGGCTTCGTTCACCTGCAGCAGGATCTGCCGGCTGTCGGCAAGGAACTGTCTCCCGGCCTCCGTCAGGCTGACGCTGCGGTTGGTGCGGGCAAACAGTCGCGCGCCAACCTGCTGTTCCAGAATCTGAATCTGCTGGCTCAGCGGCGGCTGAGAAATATTCAAACGCGCCGCGGCACGGCCAAAATGCAGCTCTTCCGCAACGGCCACGAAATAGCGCAGGTGACGAAGCTCGATATTCATATTTCATAAGTATCAATTG
>NZ_JANEWH010000126.1:0-13026 GCF_028069715.1 Kluyvera sp. Awk 3
CTTGAATATTCATCTAAATGTTCCATAGTAAAAACACGTTAGTCAGGACAAAGATGCCGCATTGATGGCTCGCCTGGATATGATTCATTTTTTCTGTGTAAGGTGTTAATTATGCAGCCAGTTTGTGAGAGCAAGGGTTTTGTCGAGCGCTTCACCCTCGGTGACGGTGACCTGCGTTTTGCCGTCAAAGATACGCTGGACGTGGCGGGACACCGTACACGGGCCGGCTGTCCGGCGCTGGCAGAAAGCGCAGTGGCGCAGCAGCATGCCAGCGTCGTTGCGATGCTGCTCAGCAGCGGCTGCCAACTGGCTGGCAAAACCACCTTGCATGAGTTGGCGTTTGGCGTCACCGGCATCAATCCGTGGGCGGGGACACCGCTCAATCCTTGTTACCCTGAACTGATTCCGGGCGGTTCTTCCAGCGGTTCGGCGGCGGTTGTCGCCTCGGGAGAGGTCGATTTTGCGCTCGGCACGGATACCGGCGGTTCGGTGCGGATGCCCGCCGCCTGCTGTGGGATCCTCGGGCTGAAACCCGGCTACGGCGTGCTGAGCCGTCAGGGGGTTGTCCCCGCCGAAAGTTCGCTGGACTGCGTCGGTATTTTCGCCCGTGACGCGGACGTGCTGCGCCAGGTCCTGCATCGGTTAAATGTGCCCGTGGATGCGCCGCTAACGACCTTACCGGAGATGGCCTTTATTGCCGCCGCGCAGCCGGAAATTGATGCCATGCTCCTCACGACGCTGACCCGATGGGAGATCTATCCACAACGCGCTGAATTGTCTTTGCTTAGTGAGGCTCATCGCGCCGGTCTTACCCTGATCAACCATGAAAACTGGCAGGCGTTTGGCCCACTGTTGGCCAGTGGAAAAATATCCGCTGATGTCGCCAGCCGCATTCGTCGGGGGGAAACGGTCAGCGCGCAGGACGTGCATGAAGCGAAAACCGTTCGCCAGCGCTTTAGCGCGCAGGTGGATGAACAACTGATGAAAACGCCGCTGCTGGCGCTGGCAACCTTACCAGAATTACCGCCAACCTTAGCCGAAGCTCACGATCCGCTGCGTGTGGTTGAGTTAACCCGGCTGGTGCGTCCCTTCAACCTCAGCGGCCATCCGGCACTGACGCTGCCCATGGGCAGTCTGAACGATCGTCCTGTTGCGCTTCAGCTCGTGGCCCGTAAAGGGAACGAAAGCCTGTTGGTGCAGGCCGCCGAATGGCTGATGCGACGACGCGTCTAGCCGCAATACCCGCTTTTCGTTATCCCAGATGACTCAGTGAGTTCGACTCATTGCGGCTGCGTTCGCCCTGCGAACGGCTGCGTATAACCCTTCCGGAGGAAGCCATGTCTGCCGTACACGTTCGTGAAACGCTGGTACCGCTGCTGAGCGAGGTTGCGACTCGCAGCGCCGATTTTGAGCATCAACGTCATATTTCTGACGACATCATTACCCGCTTTAAACAGGTCGGCGTGTATCGCGCACTGGTCCCAAAAATCTACGGCGGCGACGAGTGTACGCCCGCGCAGTTCTGCGAATTGATTGAGCAAATCGCCACGGCGGACGGCTCTGCGGGGTGGGTGGCAAGCTTTGGCATGAGCCCGTTCTACCTTGGCGCGCTGCCGGTGGAGACGCTGGCTGAACTCTATCGCGACGGCCCGGACGTGGTCTTCGCGGGCGGCATCTTCCCGACGCAGAAAGCGCGTCAGGCCGACGGCGGCTACCGGGTGAGCGGTCGCTGGAGCTTTGCCAGCGGCAGCATGGGCGCATCGGTACTGGGCGTCGGGATTCTGCCGGACGGCGAACAACCGCTGCCGCGCATGGCGGTCCTGCCGCGCGACAGCGTGCAGATCGATCCGGTGTGGGACACCGTGGGCCTCGCCGGAACCGGCAGCCACGACCTGCTGGTGGACGACGTCTTTGTCCCCGAGGCGTGGACCTTTATTCGCGGCGGCGCGCTGAATCTGGAGGGGCCGCTCTACCGCTACCCGGTGCTATCGCTGGCCACTCAGGTGCTTTCCGTTGTCGCCCTCGGCGTGGCCCGCGCGGCGCTCAATGAAATTTACGCCATCGCCCATCGTCAGCAGTCGGTGACCGGCGCGCCACGACTGGCCGACCGCCCGCAGGCGCAGATGCAGATTGCCCGCTGTGAAGCGGATTTACGCTCGGCCCGCGCCTGGTTTTACGAGGCGATAGACGATGTCTGGCAGCGTCTGCTGCGGGGCGATGACGCCAGCTGCGAGCAGATTAACGCCCTGCGGCTGTCCTCCACCCACGTGACCCGCGTCGCCGCCGATGTGGCCCGTCAGGCGCTGGCACTGAACGGTATGAGCGGCGTCACCATGACCAGCCCGCTGCAGCGCTACGTCCGCGACACGATGGTGATTACGCAACACGCCTTTATGGGCGACCTCTCGTACCTCAATGCGGGCACGGTCTTTTTCGGCGGTAAACCGCTGCCGGGTTACCTGTGATTGTTAACTAAGGAGCAACAGATGAGCCAAACCAACAAATTACGCGTGCTGTTTTGCATCGGCGTAAACCAGAACTTTTTTGACGCCAGCGGGGCGGAAGCCAAACAGGTATGGGCCGCTTTCGGCGTGATGATGAAGGGCATGGAGGAGACGCCGGGGATCCGCGTCATCGGCAATATGGATGACGACCAGCTGATGGTGGGCCCGTCGACCACCGCGCCGTGGACCACCTACGTACTGGCCGATGCCGAAGCGCTGGAAAACGTCGCGGCGGTCTGCAATCTGTTCCGCACCACGCCGGTAGGCGACAGCGGCAGCAAGCTGTGGAAGTACTGCAAAATCGAAGCCCGCGTCGGGCGTGAACTGATAATTCAGGGTTAACGGAGCGTGCGATGACTTCTCAGGATGCGCTGCGCCTACAGCAGCTCGAAGATCAGCAGGCCGCGCGGGTGTGCATCAGCAACTACATGCACCTATGCGACCGCCTTGATGATGCCGACACCGTACGCGCCATCGGCGCGCTGTTTAGCGTCGATGCCTGCTGGGAAGGCGTGGGGGAACCCTATGCCGCGCGCCTGGGGCGTCATCAGGGGCGTGCGGCCATTATCGCCATGATGGCGAGCTACGTGCGTCAACCCGCGCACTTCGCCATGAACGCGCATTTTCTCTGTTCCGAGGCGTTGAGCGTGACGGCCGACGGCGAGCTGCATGGCCGCTGGCTGATGCTGCAAACATCCGCCTTCAGCGCGGGCGGCGCACATCTTAACGCCGCGGAACTCCATGTGACCTTTCGGCGCGAGGCGGGAGAAATGGTGATGCGCCACTTCGCCACCCGCAACCTGTTTAGCCGACCCATAAGCCACTGGCACGCCGAGGATCTGCTCCCGGTGCCGGAGCAAAATCAGACCGTCGCAGACGTGCAGGAGAATGGACATGCAGTGTGACCACCTCATTAATGTAAAGAATATCGATACCACGACGGCGAACGCGCCGAGCCGCGCCGAGATTGCCGCGCTGGTCCAGCAAGACCGTGTACATACCTCGCTGTACACCTCGGAAGAATTGTTCAATCTCGAGCTGGATCGCGTGTTTGGCAAAACCTGGGTCTGGGTGGCGCATGCCAGCGAAATCCCGGAGACCGGGAGCTTTAAAACCACCGAAATCGGCACCCAGCCGGTGATCGTGGTGCGTGACCGTAAAGGCACCGTTCACACGCTGCTCAACCGCTGTCGCCACCGCGCGGCCACCGTTTGCGAGCATCGCAGCGGCAAAACCAACAGCTTTGTTTGTCCGTATCACGGCTGGGGCTACGCGCTCGACGGCAGCCTGCGCGGCGTGCCGCACCCTGAAAGCTATGCCGACCAGCTGGAAAAGGGCGAGCTGGGGCTGGTGTCGCTGCGCACCGAACAGTACGCGGGGATGATCTTCGCCACCTTCAACGATCGTATTGAGCCGCTGGAAGATTTCCTCGGCGCGGCGAAGAAGTGGATGGATCTGTTTATGAAGCAGGGCGCGGGCTACCCGATTAAAACCGGCCCGGCGCACCGTTTCCGCTTCCCGGGCAACTGGAAAATTCAGCTCGAGAATACCACCGACGGCTACCACTTCCCGGTGGTGCACCGTTCGTTCTTAAGTTCGGTCGATAAGCAGACCGAAGAGATGCTCAACTTCGTTGATGGCAGCGGCTATGTGGAAGACCTCGGCAACGGCCATAGCGTGATGGTGATGATCCCGGAACTGGTGGATCTGGAAGCCAATCTGGATGCGCCGATCCCGGAGCGCTTTACCGAACTGGCCGACGCCCTGCGCGCCGATCACGACGAAGATCAGGTACGTCGCATCGTGCGTGCCGTCGGCGGCTCCGGCTTCAACCTCAATATCTTCCCGAACATTGCCTGCTCGATGGCTTTCTTCCGCGTATTGCAGCCGGTATCGGTGAACGAAACCGAAATTCACCATGCGGTGATCACCATGGACGGCGGGCCCGAAATCGCCAATCAGGCGCGTCTGCGTCTGCACGAGCACTTCCAGGGGCCGATGGGCTTTGGTACGCCGGACGACTCGGAAGCGTGGGAGCGCGTGCAGCGCGGGGCCACCGCCGGGGATGACCTGTGGATCATGCTCAACCGCGGACTGGCAGGGGAATACCGCACCGACGACGGTCTGCGTAGCGACGTCAGCGCCGAAACCGGCATGCGTGCGGCCTACCAGCAGTGGAAAAAACTGATGACGGAGATGGAATAAATGACGCCCGCTGAATCTGTACTGTTTAACGCCATCGCGGTTATCAACCTCGAAGGTGACCTGCTGGATCAGGGCGAGTTTGATGCTTGGCTGGATCTCTGGCAGCGGGACGGCCTGTATGTGGTGCCGATCGACCCCACCGAGACCGACTTTAAAAACACGCTCAACTACGCCTGCGACGATCACGAGATGCGCGCCAAGCGCGTGAAGCGCCTGTATAGCGGTGAGTCCATCTCCACCACGCCGCGAGCCAGAACGCTGCGCACGCTGTCGCGCTTTCGTCTGCTGGAGGCCAGCGAAAACGAAGTGGTGGTACGCGGCGCGCAGTCGCTGTGGGAACACCGCAAGGGCCACAGCCGCCACTACGCCGCCGATATCACCTGGCACCTGCGCCCGCTGGAAAGCGGCTGGCGCATTACCCAGAAGGTGATTCGCCTGGTCAACAGCGACGATGTGCTGCACAGCATCGGCTACATCCTGTGAGGGGCTGTTTATGACGCAAACTGTATTAGTGACCGGCGCTGCCGCCGGTCTCGGCAACGTGATTGCCACCCATCTGCTGGCGCAGGGGTTCCAGGTGGTATTGACCGATGTGGATGCTGAACGCGCGCAGGCAGCAGCCGCCGGTCTGGATAGCGATCGCGTGCTGGCATTGGCGCTGGATATTCGCCAGCCGGACGCCTTTGAGCGCGCGCTGGCGGCCACCATTGAGCGCTTCGGCAGCCTACAGGCGCTGGTCAATAACGCCGCGCTGACGCTGGCCACGCCGGTAATGGAGATTACGGCGGAAGAGTTTGACCGGGTAATGACCACCAACCTGCGCGGCACCTTTGTGGGCTGCCAGACCCTTGGGCGTTACTTCGCCCGCCACGGCTATGGCCGCATCATCAATCTGGCGTCGCTGGCCGGGCAGAACGGCGGCACCGCCTCTGGCGCGCACTATGCGGCCTCGAAGGGCGGCATTCTGACGCTGACTAAAATTTTCGCCCGCGAGTTGGCGAAATCCGGCGTGACCGTGAACGCCATCGCTCCTGGGCCGATGGATTCACCGGCGGTTCATGCGCTGGTGCCGGAAGAGAAGATGGCGGGGTTATTACAGATGATCCCGGTTGGCAAGCTCGGCGAGGCGGAGTTTGTCGCCCAGGCCGTGGCGCTGCTGGTTTCGCCACAGGCGTCGTTTGTCACCGGGGCCACCTGGGACATCAACGGCGGGCTGTTTATGCGCTAAGGGGATGAAGATGCTGACATTACAGATTGTCCGCCGTGAACTGCGCGGCGAGGTGGTGCTGCTGACGCTGGCTCACGCTGAGGGTATCGCGCTGCCCGCGTTCACCGCCGGAGCGCATATCGATCTGCATTTAAACAACGATCTGGTGCGCCCGTACTCGCTGTGCAGCGACCCTCAGCAACGCTTTCACTATCAGCTCGGCGTACTCAAAGATCGCCAGTCGCAGGGCGGTTCGCTGGCGGTGCACGCCCTGCGCGAAGGGGATGAGGTCCGCGTCAGCGAGCCGCGCAACCTGTTTGCACTGGATGGGCAGGCCAAACACAGCCTGTTGATCGGCGGCGGCATCGGTATTACGCCGATGCTGGCGATGGCGGCGGAATTACGCGCCGCCGGGCGTTCATTCAGCCTGCATTACTGCACGAAATCGCGCGCTGAGGCGGCGTTCGTCGCGCATCTGGAAGCGGCGGACTATGCGCCGCAGGTTCACCTGCATTTCAGCGATGAGCAGCGTATCAACCTCGACGCGGTGTTGTGCGACGTACCACAAGGCACACACGTCTACGTTTGCGGCCCCGCACGGTTGATGGATGCGGTGAGCGAACGCGCGGCGGCGCACGGTTACACGGCGGAACAGATTCACCAGGAGTGCTTCAGCGCTGAGGTTGCCACCGATGGTCAGCCGTTTGAAGTGGTGGCCGCCGCCAGCGGTATTACCGTACAGGTGGCGGCAAACCAGACCATTGTCGAGGCGCTGGCCCTGGCCGGGCTGAAAGTGTGCGTCTCCTGTAAGCAGGGGATCTGCGGCAGTTGCCTGACCGACGTACTCGAAGGCGAGCCGGATCACCGTGACCACTACCTGACCGACGACGAGAAAGCCGACGGCGATCAGATTCTGTTGTGCTGTTCACGGGCGAAAAGCGCCCGCCTGATTATCGATCTTTGAGGCTCTGACTATGACTCTGCAAACCGAATTTCGTAACGCTATGGCGCAACTTGGCAGCGCGGTATCCGTGATCACCACCGACGGCCCGGCAGGCAAATTTGGCTTTACCGCCTCCGCCGTCTGCAGCGTGACCGACCAGCCGCCGACGCTGTTGGTGTGCATGAACCGCAACTCCTTCGCCCACGCGCACTTCAAGCAAAACGGCGCGCTGTGCGTCAACGTGCTGTCGAGCGACCACCAGGCGCTGTCGGGTATTTTTGCCAACGCCAGCCTGCGCTCCGAAGAGCGTTTCTGCCACGACAGCTGGCAGGTGATGGCCAGCGGCGCGCCGGTGCTGAGCTCCGCGGTGGCGAGCTTTGACTGCCTGATTGACGACTGCCACGAAGTGGGCAGCCACTCGGTCTTTTACTGCCGGGTGCAGGCCATTCGCATCAGCGAGCAGCCGCGCGGGCTGGTCTATTTCAACCGCCGCTACCACACGATTGGCTGCGACGTGGAAGTCTGATAACGAAAGGGGGAATGCCGGATGAGCAATGTCGTTTCTGAAACTGCCGTCACATCAACGACCGTCCGCCATGACGCGCAGCAGATGCGCAAGCTGGTGGTCGCGTCGGTACTGGGTAATGCGCTGGAATGGTATGACTTCTTTCTCTACGGCACCGCCGCGGCGCTGGTGTTTGGCCCGCTGTTCTTCCCGGTAAGCGGCGACCCGCTGCAGGGCACGCTGCTGGCGTTTTCCGGCTTTGCGGTTGGTTTTCTGGCACGCCCGCTCGGCGGCATCCTGTTCGGCCATCTCGGCGATCGCTATAGCCGTAAAATGACGCTAATCATGACCCTGACGCTGATGGGGGCGACGACCTTTGTGATTGGCCTGCTGCCGACCTACGCGCAGATAGGTATCTGGGCGCCGTTGTCGCTCATCATCCTGCGCTTCTTACAGGGAGTAGCTTCCGGCGGTGAGTGGGGCGGCGGCGTATTGATGCTGAGCGAAAATGCGCCCGCCTCGCGGCGCGGCTTCTATACCGCGTGGAGCCAGATGGGCGTCTCCGGCGGCTTTGTGCTCTCCGCCTTTGCCTTTTACCTCGTCCAGCAGTTGCCGCAAAGCGATTTCCTGAGCTGGGGCTGGCGCGTGCCGTTCTTACTGAGCATCGTCATCTTCCTGGTCGGCGTTTATATCCGTAAAAACATTCGCGAGAGCAAAGCTTTCACTCAGGCGAAGCCGGAAGAGAAGCATGAAAAGATCCCGCTGCTGGTGCTGGTGCGCGAACACCCGAAAGCGCTGTTGCAGGCCATTGCCCTGAGGCTGCCGGAAAACGGGGCTTCCTATATTTTCTTCACCTTCTCGGTGGTCTACGCCAAACACATTGGCATTGGCACCGGGGAGATCATCAGCGCGGTGACGCTGGCGATGCTGATTGAGTTTTTCTCGATCCTGTTCTGGGGCGCGCTGTCGGACAAGATTGGCCTGAAACCCGTTTACTACATCGGCGTGATTGGCCTGTTGGTGATGGCGTTTCCGTTCTTCTGGCTGCTCTCCACCGGCAACTATGGCGCGGTGATGCTGGCGATGTTCCTCGGTCTGCCGGTGTGCCACGGCGCGATGATCGGCACCCAGCCGTGCATCATGAGCGATCTCTTCCCGGTGCGGGTGCGCTACTCCGGGCTGGCGCTGGGCCACGAAGTGGGGTCCATCTTCTCCGGCGGCCTCGGCCCGATGCTGGCGGTGGCGCTGCTGATGGCCTTCGATTCCTCCTGGCCGGTCTCTTTACTGTTGATGGCCTACGCGCTGCTGGCATGGATTGCCCTGAGTAGCCTGCCTTCAACCCCCTTACAACACAAAAATGCAGGAGCAACGGATGTTAACGATTGAATCACTGACCTGCTGGCTGGTGGATATTCCCACCATTCGCCCGCACAAACTGTCGATGGCCACCATGGGCTGCCAGACCCTGACCCTGGTGCGCATGCAGTGCGCGCAGGGCGTGGTCGGCTGGGGCGAAGCCACCACCATCGGCGGGCTGAGCTACGGGGCGGAAAGCCCGGAGGCCATCCGCTCGGCTATTGAAACCTACCTGTCGCCGCTGCTGTGCGGCCAGACCTTCAACGGCGTGGCGGCGCTGGCAGAGAAAATGAACGCCAGCGTTAAGGGCAACACCTTTGCTAAATCAGCGCTGCAAACCGCGTTTCTCGATGCCCAGGGCAAGCTGCTGGGGCTGCCGGTCAGCGCGCTGCTCGGCGGGGCGATAACCGACCGTCTACCGGTGCTGTGGACGCTGGCGAGCGGCGACACGGAGAAAGACATTGAAGAGGGCAAACGGCTGCTGGCGGAAGGGCGGCACGATACCTTCAAGCTGAAAATTGGCGCCCGGGATCTCAAAACCGATATTCGCCACGCGCTGGCGATTAAAGCGGCGCTCGGTGACGAGGTCAGCGTTCGTGTTGACGTCAACCAGGCGTGGGACTTCACCACCGCGGTGAAAGGGATGAGCCAGCTACAGGACGGCGGTATCGACCTCGTTGAACAGCCAACCCCGCTCTGGGACCGGCAGGGGCTGATTGCCCTGAGCCAGCGTTTTGAGGTGCCGATTCTCGCCGATGAAGCGGTGGCAACCAGCCACGACGGTTTTGCTCTGGCGCACGGCGGCTTTAGTGGCGCTTATGCACTGAAGATTGCCAAAGCGGGCGGTCCGGCGCAGGCGCTGAAGCTGGCGCACGTCGCGCAGGCGGCGGGCGTGGCGTTGTACGGTGGCACCATGCTGGAAGGGACGATCGGCACGGTGGCCTCGCTGCACGCCTGGTCCACCGTCAGGATGCAGTGGGGCACCGAGATGTTCGGCCCGCTGCTGCTGAAAGATGACATCGTGGTCACGCCGCTCGACTTCCGCCAGGGGCAGGTTTCGCTGCCGCAAGGACCGGGTCTGGGCATAGAGATTGACCTCGATAAATTGCGTTATTACGCGCGCCACTAAAAGGACATCCCGATGCTGTTCAAAGTTGAAATGACCGTCAATATCCCCTCGTCGCTGCCTAAAGCCGAAGCCGATGAGATCAAGGCAAAAGAGAAAGCCTACTCCCAGCAGCTTCAGCGCGAAGGGAAATGGCTGCATATCTGGCGCGTCGCCGGGCTGTACGCCAACGTCAGCATTTTTGACGTGGCCGATAACCAGGAACTCCACGACCTCTTAACCGCGCTGCCGCTCTATCCGTATATGGCGATCAGCGTGCAGCCGTTATGCCGACACCCGTCGGCCATTGATTAAAACAACAACCCTTACCCTACGAAGAGGAATACGCAATGTCCGTTAATCCCGCAAAACAGACCGAACTGGAATCGTTACTGGCGATCAGCAGCGGCTTAAATGCCGAACAGGGCAACGAGCGTTTTAAAGCGATTATGCATCAGGTGCTGAGCGACCTGTGTCAGACCATCAAGAAGTTTGATATCAGCGACGAAGAGTTCTGGCTGGCCGTCAACTACCTGAACGAACTAGGCGAACGCAAAGAAGCGGCGCTGCTGGCCGCCGGACTGGGGCTGGAGCATTACCTTGATATGCGCGCCGATGAAAAAGAGGCGGCCGCCGGTCTTGACGTTGGTACGCCGCGCACCATCGAGGGGCCGCTGTATGTCGCTGGCGCGCCGCTGAGCAAACAGTTTGCGCGGATGGATGATGGCAGCGAAGCGGGAGAGCCGATGTGGCTGCACGGGCAGGTGACCGATCTTCAAGGTCAACCGGTGGCGGGCGCGATTGTCGATATCTGGCATGCCAACACTCTCGGCGGTTATTCATTCTTCGATCAATCACAGAGTGAATATCACCTGCGTCGCCGTGTGGAAACCGGGGCGGACGGACGTTATGCGGTGCGTAGTATTGTCCCTTGCGGTTACGGCTGCCCGCCGGATGGCCCGACCCAGAAGCTGTTGAATCAGCTTGGCCGTCACGGCAATCGTCCGGCGCACGTGCATTTCTTCGTCTCGGCGCCGGGCTATAAACACCTGACGACGCAAATTAACCTCAACGGCGACGCCTACCTGTGGGATGACTTCGCCTTTGCCACCCGCGAAGAGCTGATTGCCGATCCGGTCAAAATTACCGACGACAAGCTGGCGCAGGAACGCGATATTCACCAGCCGCACACGGAGGTGAGCTTCAACTTTACGCTGGTGGAATCCGCGCAGGCTGAGGAAGAAAACCGCATCAAGCGTGCGCGCGTGATGGAGTAAGTAAGCCGCCCGGCCCGCGTTGGCGAGGCCGGGCGTTG
Source organism: Kluyvera sp. Awk 3 (assembly GCF_028069715.1). Taxonomy (NCBI): domain Bacteria; kingdom Pseudomonadati; phylum Pseudomonadota; class Gammaproteobacteria; order Enterobacterales; family Enterobacteriaceae; genus Kluyvera; species Kluyvera sp. Awk 3. Next base: position 11,141 of record NZ_JANEWH010000126.1, read on the forward strand.
ACTGCTTACTGCGCTGCCAGCGCCTGCTTTATCCAGCCGTCAAACGTCTGCTGGTGGGCGTGGATCCAGCCGTCTACATGACGCTGGATATCCGCAGCGGTCGACTCCCCTTTATGCATTAGCTGATTCTGCGCATTGACGTCCGCCAGCGGCAGCTTGGCGATAGCAAACAGTTTGGCCGCCGCGGGGTTTTTCTCCGCCCAGGCTTTATTGGCGACGATGTACTCGTTGTTGACCGCAAAACCGTAGTTCTTGCCGTTCGGCAGTTCGGTATTCTGATCTTTCAGCGAGCCCGGGTTAGCAGAGAAGGGGACGGTTAGCCAGACCACATCTTTACCCGGCTTCAGTTCATCACTGACCCAATAGGGCGTCCAGGTATAATAGAGCACCGGCTTGCCTGCTTTATAACGGGCGAGGGTGTCAGCAATAATCGCGGCATAATTCCCCTGATTCTGTGTAACCGTATTACTGAGCCCATAAGCTTTTATTTGCGTATCAATCACCGAGCCACAAACCCAGCCGGGATTACAGCCAGCTAAATCGGCTTTACCGTCGCCGTTGGCATCAAATAATTTCGCGAGTTCAGGATCTTTTAGCTGAGAAATATCTGTAATGTTATATTTCTCTGCAGTTTTTTTATCGATCATATAACCCTGGGCGGCGTTACTAATATAAGTACCCTGACGGTAGAATTTCCGATCGCCGCCGCTGGCGTCATACATATCCTGCTGCATCGGCAGCCAGTTGGCGGCCATGAAGGTCGCATCACCGGCCGCAATCGCCGTATAGGCGACGTTGTACTCCACCTCTTCAATCGGAGTGACATCATAGCCTAGCTGCTTCAGCGCGCGGTTGATTATCTCGGTCTGGAACGTTTCTTCCGGTAGGGTACTTTGCACGGGGTGAACGGTAATGCCTTTGCCGGGAAGGTCCGCGGCAAAAAGAGTGGGGGAGGTAAATAACGCAGCCAGCGTGAGGGTGCGCAGAGTTGTTGTTGTTTGCATAATAATAACCTTGTTATTTTCGCGTGTTAAGCCAGAGGTGGCATATTATTCCCGCTTGGATAAAAGGTGGAAATAAAGGATGGTAGGACGATTAATCTCTCCGGGTTGTGTTAGCAACAATAACTTACCCTAACATAATAAAGCGTATATGCAATCCTCAATATTCCTCAGCATTCTTTTTTACCCTTATATATGGCTAAGGATATTCTTAAAATGAATTGTATTGGCTAGATATTAACGCTTATGAATACGACAAATGACGGATTCAATTCTGATGAGGACGTACGCTATAGTGATTAGCCTGATTCTCATGAAAAATGAGAGTGCCAGGAGGCAAAACGAGCTGCATCAATGAGAGTAGATGATGCGGATTCATTCTCACAGGAAGTGGGGGAAGTATGAAGAAAATAGTACCTGTAGTATGTCTGTCGTTGTTAAGCCTGGCGTTATCCGGTGTGGCGCAAGCGCAGAGCCGGTCAAACTCCGGCACCATTCATTTTATCGGTCAGGTGGTCGAAGGGGGCTGTAACGTCTCGCCATCGGGCCAGGGTTTGCAGATTGCCTGCTACCGTGACGGCGCCATTCATGAACAGCATGTCGCGATGTCGACAACGTCCAGTACGCCATTTAAGGTCATCAGCCGAATCGATCGCCGCACGCTGCCGGGGAATCCTCATCTTCAGGAAGTGACCATCAGTTATCTTTAAGTCTTTTCTCCTGGCGCTGCCTGTCTCAATGACTGGAAATGCAGGTAGCGCCTCATCTACGCAAGTAATGACTCACAAAATGAGTCAGTCATAACGGAATAAAATATAGCGTCTCTTCCCAAAGTGAAATATTCATTTTTATAAATTAAATATGCACTTTTGGGAGCTTTGGAAA
>NZ_JANEWH010000127.1:0-12571 GCF_028069715.1 Kluyvera sp. Awk 3
ATACAAATGCATACCACCTTGGTGGTATGTGAGTTTTTAGCCGCAATTGTTAAGCCTGCCCGCCTTGATCGTTATCAATTCCCTCCATCTTTCAGCGCGTTAACTTCGCTGCAAATTCAGCAATGTCGATTTATCAGAGAGCCGTCAGGCTCCAAACAGGAGAGACCCGATGAGTAAATTCCTGGACCGGTTTCGCTACTTTAAACAAAAGGGTGAAACATTTGCCGATGGGCACGGACAGATTCTAGATACCAACCGGGATTGGGAAGATGGATACCGAAGCCGCTGGCAGCATGACAAAGTTGTGCGCTCCACGCACGGCGTAAACTGCACCGGTTCCTGCAGCTGGAAAATCTACGTTAAAAACGGTCTGGTCACCTGGGAAACCCAGCAGACCGATTACCCGCGCACCCGTCCGGACCTGCCAAACCATGAACCTCGCGGCTGTCCGCGTGGGGCGAGCTATTCCTGGTACCTTTATAGCGCCAACCGTCTGAAATACCCGCTGATGCGTAAACGCCTGATGAAAATGTGGCGTGATGCGAAGAAACTGCACAGCGATCCGGTTGATGCCTGGGCATCCATTATTGAAGATGCCGACAAAGCAAAAAGCTTCAAGCAAGCGCGTGGCCGCGGTGGCTTCGTACGCTCCTCCTGGCAGGAAGTGAACGAGCTGATTGCCGCCTCCAACGTTTACACCGTCAAAACCTACGGCCCGGACCGTGTGGCAGGCTTCTCGCCGATCCCGGCGATGTCGATGGTTTCCTATGCTTCTGGCGCCCGCTATCTCTCCCTGATCGGCGGCACCTGCCTGAGCTTCTACGACTGGTACTGTGACTTGCCGCCAGCGTCTCCGCAGACCTGGGGCGAACAGACCGACGTACCGGAATCCGCCGACTGGTACAACTCCAGCTACATTCTCGCCTGGGGTTCCAACGTTCCGCAAACGCGTACCCCGGACGCGCACTTCTTTACTGAAGTTCGCTATAAAGGCACCAAAACCGTCGCTATTACCCCGGACTACGCTGAAATCGCCAAGCTGTGCGACCTGTGGCTGGCACCGAAGCAGGGGACCGATGCGGCGATGGCGCTGGCGATGGGCCACGTGATGCTGCGTGAATTCCACCTCGACAAACCGAGCCAGTACTTCACCGATTACGTTCGCCGCTACACCGACATGCCAATGCTGGTGATGCTGGAAGAGCGTGATGGCTTCTACGCCGCGGGCCGTATGCTGCGTGCAGCGGATCTGGTGGACGGTCTGGGTCAGGAAGAGCATCCGGAATGGAAAACCGTCGCTTTTGATGAAAAAGGCGAAATGATCGCGCCAAACGGTTCAATCGGTTACCGCTGGGGCGATAAAGGTAAGTGGAACCTCGAACAGCGCGACGGTAAAACTGGCGAAGAGGTTGAACTGCGCCTCAGCCTGTTGGGCAGCCATGACGACGTGGCCCAGGTTGGCTTCCCGTACTTTGGCGGCGACGGCACCGAACATTTCGCCAGCGTTGAGCTGGAAAACATCCTGCTGCACAAACTGCCGGTGAAACGCCTGCAGCTGGCCGACGGCAGCACCGCGCTGGTGACTACCGTTTATGACCTGACCATGGCGAACTACGGCCTGGAACGCGGTCTGAACGATGAAAACTGCGCGACCAGCTACGAAGATATTAAAGCGTACACCCCGGCGTGGGCGGAGAAAATCACCGGCGTTTCCAGCGCACAGATCGTCCGTATCGCGCGTGAGTTCGCCGATAACGCCGATAAGACGCATGGTCGCTCGATGATCATCGTCGGTGCCGGTCTGAACCACTGGTACCACCTCGATATGAACTATCGTGGCCTGATTAACATGCTGGTGTTCTGCGGCTGCGTCGGTCAGAGCGGCGGCGGCTGGGCACACTACGTGGGCCAGGAAAAACTGCGTCCGCAGACCGGCTGGCAGCCGCTGGCGTTCGCCCTTGACTGGCAGCGTCCGGCACGTCACATGAACAGCACCTCCTACTTCTATAACCACTCCAGCCAATGGCGCTATGAGTCGGTTACCGCGCAGGAGCTGCTGTCACCGCTGGCGGATAAATCTCGCTACACTGGTCATCTGCTGGACTTCAACGTGCGCGCAGAACGCATGGGCTGGCTGCCGTCTGCGCCGCAGTTAGGCACCAACCCGCTGCGCATTGCCGATCAAGCGAAAAAAGCCGGCATGACCCCGGTGGATTACACCGTTAAGGCGCTGAAAGAAGGTTCTATCCGCTTTGCCGCTGAGCAGCCGGAGAACGGTAAAAACCATCCGCGTAACCTGTTCATCTGGCGCTCTAACCTGCTGGGCTCTTCCGGTAAAGGTCATGAGTACATGCTGAAGTATCTGCTGGGTACCGAGCACGGAATTCAGGGGCTGGATCTCGGCAAGCAGGGCGGCGTGAAGCCGGAAGAAGTGGAATGGCAGGATAATGGCCTCGACGGCAAGCTGGATCTGGTGGTGACGCTGGACTTCCGTCTGTCGAGCACCTGTCTGTACTCCGACATCGTGCTGCCGACTGCGACATGGTATGAAAAAGACGACATGAATACCTCGGATATGCATCCGTTTATTCACCCGCTGTCTGCCGCCGTTGATCCGGCCTGGGAGTCGAAAAGCGACTGGGAAATCTACAAAGGCATCGCCAAGAAATTCTCTGAAGTCTGCGTTGGCCACCTCGGTAAAGAAACCGATGTCGTCACGCTGCCAATTCAGCACGACTCCGCTGCCGAACTGGCGCAGCCGTTAGACGTGAAGGACTGGAAAAAAGGCGAATGCGACCTGATCCCGGGCAAAACCGCGCCGCACATTATTCCGGTTGAACGTGATTACCCGGCAACCTACGAGCGCTTTACCTCTATCGGCCCGCTGATGGAGAAAATCGGTAACGGCGGTAAAGGCATTGCCTGGAACACCCAGAGCGAAATGGATCTGCTGCGTAAGCTCAACTACACCAAGGCGGAAGGCCCGGCGAAAGGTCAGCCTTGGCTTGATACCGCGATTGATGCCGCAGAGATGATCCTCACTCTGGCGCCGGAAACCAACGGTCAGGTGGCGGTGAAAGCCTGGGCGGCGCTGAGCGAGTTTACCGGTCGCGACCACACCCATCTGGCGCTTAATAAAGAAGACGAAAAAATTCGCTTCCGCGATATTCAGGCGCAGCCGCGCAAGATTATCTCCAGCCCGACCTGGTCTGGCCTGGAAGATGAGCACGTCTCTTACAACGCCGGTTATACCAACGTTCACGAGCTGATCCCATGGCGTACGCTCTCGGGTCGTCAGTCCTTGTATCAGGACCACCAGTGGATGCGCGACTTCGGTGAAAGCCTGCTGGTTTACCGTCCACCTATCGACACCCGTTCGGTGAAAGAGGTGATGGGTAAGAAATCCAACGGTTACCCGGAGAAGGCGCTGAACTTCCTGACGCCGCACCAGAAATGGGGCATTCACTCCACCTACAGCGACAACCTGCTGATGCTGACATTAGGTCGCGGCGGCCCGGTGGTATGGATGAGTGAAGAAGATGCCAAAGAGATCGGTATTGAAGACAACGACTGGATCGAAGTCTTCAACAACAACGGCGCACTGACCGCGCGTGCGGTCGTGAGCCAGCGTGTACCAGCCGGGATGACCATGATGTACCACGCGCAGGAACGTATTGTGAACCTGCCGGGTTCAGAAATTACCGGTCAGCGCGGCGGTATCCATAACTCGGTGACCCGCATTACGCCAAAACCGACCCATATGATTGGTGGCTATGCGCACCTGGCCTACGGCTTTAACTACTACGGCACCGTAGGTTCTAACCGTGATGAGTTCGTGGTGGTACGTAAGATGAAGAACATTAACTGGCTGGATGGCGAAGGCAATGACCAGGTACAGGAGAGCGTAAAATGAAAATTCGTTCACAAGTCGGCATGGTGCTGAATCTCGATAAATGCATCGGCTGTCATACCTGCTCAGTCACCTGTAAAAACGTCTGGACCAGCCGTGAAGGGACCGAGTACGCGTGGTTCAACAACGTTGAAACCAAGCCGGGCACCGGTTTCCCAACCGACTGGGAAGATCAGGAGAAATATAAAGGCGGTTGGATCCGTAAAATCAATGGCAAGCTAGTGCCGCGCATGGGCAACAAAGCGCTGCTGCTGGGTAAAATCTTTGCCAACCCGCATCTGCCGGGGCTGGATGATTACTACGAGCCGTTTGATTTTGACTACCAGACGCTGCATAACGCACCTGCGGATAGCAAAGCACAGCCCATTGCCCGTCCGCGCTCGCTGATTACCGGCAAGCGTATGGACAAAATCACCAAAGGTCCGAACTGGGAAGACGACCTCGGCGGTGAGTTCGAGAAGCTGTCGAAAGACAAAAACTTCGAGAACATGCAAAAGGCGATGTACGGCCAGTTCGAGAATACCTTCATGATGTACCTGCCGCGTCTGTGCGAGCACTGCCTCAATCCGGCGTGCGTGGCAACCTGCCCAAGCGGTGCCATCTACAAGCGTGAAGAAGACGGCATTGTGCTGATCGACCAGGACAAGTGCCGCGGCTGGCGTATGTGTATTACCGGTTGCCCGTACAAGAAGATCTACTTCAACTGGAAGAGCGGCAAATCTGAAAAATGCATCTTCTGCTATCCGCGTATTGAAGCGGGTCAGCCGACCGTGTGTTCAGAAACTTGCGTAGGCCGTATTCGCTACCTCGGCGTGCTGCTGTATGACGCGGATGCGATTGAAACCGCAGCCAGCACCGAAAACGAGAAAGATCTGTATCAGCGTCAGCTGGACGTGTTCCTCGACCCGAACGATCCGAAAGTGATTGAACAGGCGCAGAAAGACGGCATTCCGCTGAGCGTGATTGACGCGGCGCAGAAATCGCCGGTCTACAAAATGGCGATGGACTGGAAGCTGGCGCTGCCGCTGCACCCGGAATACCGTACGCTGCCGATGGTCTGGTACGTGCCGCCATTGTCGCCGATTCAGTCCGCCGCCGATGCGGGCGAGTTGGGCAGCAACGGTATCCTGCCGGACGTTGAAAGTCTGCGTATTCCGGTGCAATACCTGGCGAACCTGCTGACCGCAGGCGACACCGCACCGGTGCTGCTGGCGCTGAAACGTATGCTGGCGATGCGTCACTTCAAACGTACCGAAACCGTCGATGGCGTTATCGATACCCGTGCGCTGGAAGAGGTGGGGCTGACCGAAGCACAGGCGCAGGAAATGTACCGCTATCTGGCGATTGCCAACTACGAAGACCGCTTCGTGGTACCAAGCAGTCACCGTGAACAAGCGCGTGAAGCGTTCCCGGAGAAAAACGGTTGTGGCTTTAGCTTCGGCGACGGCTGTCACGGTTCGGACACTAAGTTCAACCTGTTCAACAGCCGTCGTATCGATTCCGTGGACGTGAGCAGCAAAACGGAGCCGCACGCATGATTGAACTCGTGGTGATTTCACGTCTCCTTGAGTACCCGGATGCTGCCTTATGGCAGCATCAAGGCGAACTCTTCGACGTATTGTCTGAATCAGACAAACTGGAAAAAGCGGATGCTCAGGCGCTGGGCATCTTCCTGCGTGATTTAACCGCGCAGGATCTTCTGGACGCTCAGGCGGCCTACAGTGAACTGTTTGACCGTGGTCGCGCCACCTCGCTGCTGCTGTTCGAACACGTTCACGGCGAATCCCGCGATCGCGGGCAGGCAATGGTCGATCTGCTGAATCAGTATGAGCAGCACGGTCTGGTCCTCGACAGCCGCGAGCTGCCGGATCACCTGCCGCTGTATCTGGAGTATCTGGCACAACTGCCCGAGAGTGAAGCGGTCGGCGGCCTACAGGATATCGCGCCGATTCTGGCGCTGCTCTGCGCACGCTTGCAACAGCGTGAGAGCCGCTATGCGGTACTGTTCGAACAGTTGCTGAAGCTCGCCAACAGCGCGGTAGATGAAGCGAAAGTGGCGGAAAAAATTGCGGACGAAGCCCGCGATGATACGCCACAGGCGCTGGATGCGGTGTGGGAAGAAGAGCAGGTGAAATTCTTTGCCGACCAGGGCTGCGGTGATTCGGAAATCGCCAATCACCAGCGTCGTTTTGCCGGAGCCGTGGCCCCGCAATATTTGAATATCTCTAACGGAGGACAGCAATAATGCACTTCCTGAATATGTTCTTCTTTGACATTTATCCGTACATCGCGGGTTCTGTCTTCCTGATTGGCAGCTGGCTGCGCTACGACTACGGCCAGTACACCTGGCGTGCCGCTTCCAGCCAGATGCTGGATCGCAAAGGGATGAACCTGGCATCGAACCTGTTCCATATCGGGATTCTGGGGGTATTTGCTGGTCACTTCCTGGGGATGCTGACTCCGCACTGGATGTACGAAGCGTGGCTGCCACTGGAAGTGAAACAGAAGATGGCGATGTTTGGCGGTGGCGCGGCAGGTCTGATGTGCCTGGTCGGTGGTGTGCTGCTGCTCAAACGCCGTCTGTTTAGCCCACGCGTGCGTGCGACCACGACCGGCGCCGATATTCTGGTGCTCTCCGTGCTGGTTATCCAGTGCGCGCTGGGCCTGCTGACCATTCCGTTCTCCGCCCAGCATATGGACGGGAGTGAAATGATGAAGCTGGTCGGCTGGGCGCAGTCCGTGGTGACCTTCCATGGTGGCGCCTCCGCACATCTGGACGGTGTAGCCTTTATCTTCCGTATGCACCTGGTGCTGGGTATGACGCTGTTCCTGCTGTTCCCATTCTCGCGCCTGGTACATATCTGGAGCGTGCCGGTCGAGTACCTGACCCGCAAGTATCAGATTGTTCGTGCACGCCATTAATATGGTGCTGTGACGCTCTAAACCCCGCTTCGGCGGGGTTTTTTTGTGCGGTCTGTTCCCCGGCCAAGCGCAGCGCCGCTGGGATATATATGGCAGAGAGGCAAGATAGAGCTAGAGAAATAAAAGAAATGACTGAGAGAGATTTGAATATTTAATGGAAAGAGGTACTACCGGAGATGATGGTGGTGGGGGAAGGATTCGAACCTTCGAAGTCGATGACGGCAGATTTACAGTCTGCTCCCTTTGGCCGCTCGGGAACCCCACCACTGGGGTAATGCTTGGTTTTACTGGCCTGCTTCCTTCTCGGGAAGCGGGGCGCATCATATCAAATGACGCGCCGCTGTAAAGCATTCGTTTATCGAAAATGAACTGTTTGCCTGCTTTTTATCCGCAACGGGTTAAAGCTAATCAATTCATTTCGCTAACGATTAAAGAATAATCGTGCGATTACCATAAACGAAAACGCGTTGCGCCAGCACCTGATACAGCGCACGGCTCAGTACATTTTTCTCGACGTCACGACCGGCTCGCATCATGTCTTCTGCCGTATAGGTGTGATCGACGTGAATAACGTCCTGCATGATGATTGGACCTTCATCCAGGTTATCGTTCACGTAGTGTGCGGTCGCACCGACAATTTTCACGCCGCGCTCGTAGGCCTGATGGTACGGGCGGGCGCCAATAAACGCCGGCAGGAATGAATGGTGGATGTTGATAATCTTGTTCGGGAAACGGGCGACAAACTCAGGCGTCAGCACGCGCATATATTTCGCCAGCACTACGTAGTCAGGCTCGTGTGCTTCGATGGCATCGGCCATTAATTTATCGTGCTCTTCGCGTGCCAGCCCTTCATGACTGACCAGCTGGAACGGAATACCAAAACGTTCAACCAGCGTACGCAGAGTCTCGTGGTTACCGATGACGGCGGCAATTTCGACATCCAGGCCGCCGTAGTTGGCTTTCATCAACAGATCGCCAAGGCAGTGCGCCTCTTTCGTCACCAGAATAACGATGCGGCGGCGTCCCGCAGGATTCAGCTCGCGTACGGAACCTTCCGGCAGCGCGCTGTCTAAATCTGCGAGCAGGGTGGCGTCGTTGAAGATGCCTTCCAGTTCGGTACGCATAAAGAAACGTCCGGTGCGGTGGTCGACGAATTCATTGTTCTGCACGATGTTCAATTCGTGTTTGTAGCAGATGTTGGTGATGCGCGCGATCAGGCCTTTCTGGTCAGGGCAGATGGTGCGTAGTACTTTTCGTTGAATGGAGTGCATTGCCGGGTAAATCCTGTTGATGATGTTTGCGAAGCTGTTGTCAGGCGTTTATTGCCCACAGCATTTTTTAAATTTTTTCCCTGAACCGCAAGGGCAAGGGTCGTTTCTGCCAATCACTGGCCGCGTACCGTCAATATAGTACCACTGACCGTTTTCTTTTAAGAATCGCGAACGCTCAATCATGGCGCCATTTTTGTTATGTTCACGAAAACGAGCGACAAAGCTGACAAAACCTTCATCCGCATTGCGGCCATCGTCGGTGGCGAACACGGTCAGCCCTAGCCATTCGGTATGGGCAAAACCGTTATGAATATCATCGCGAAACGCAGCAGCCTGACAGGTGGGATGCCAGGTTTTGACCAGATAATCTGCATCCTTCTTCACGAAGGCGCAATAGCGTGAGCGCATAAGGTGTGATGGGCTCGGTGCGACTTCGTTGCCGGACAGATAACGCTGGCAACATAAGCTATACTCGAGGGCGCTCCCACAGGGGCAAAGTTCAGACAAAGCGATCTCCCTGAAACGATAAATTAACGGCGACGTTACGCCTGATTGCACTATGGTAACCGAGCGATGGGGATGATACCACGCCAGAAGCAAGAGGATGTTCATCGGTCACAATGAGAAAGATTAAAATTGGCCTGGCGTTAGGTTCAGGGGCGGCGCGGGGCTGGTCGCATATTGGCGTGATTAAAGCGCTGCAGAAAATGGGTATAGAGATTGATATCGTTGCCGGATGTTCCATCGGTTCGCTGGTGGGGGCGGCGTACGCCAGCAATCAACTTCCGGCGCTGGAGAAGTGGGTCTGTTCATTCAGCTATTGGGATGTGCTGCGCCTGATGGATTTGTCATGGCGCCGGGGCGGGCTGCTGCGCGGTGAACGCGTCTTTAATCACTATCGGCAGATTATGCCGAACGACACGATCGAACAGTGCGAGCGTCGTTTTGCGGCGGTTGCGACTAACCTTAGCACCGGCCGTGAACTGTGGTTTACCGAAGGTGATCTGCATATGGCGGTTCGCGCATCGTGTAGCATACCGGGGTTGATGGCGCCGGTGCAGCATAACGGTTATTGGTTAGTGGATGGCGCGGTCGTTAACCCGGTACCGGTTTCGTTAACACGTGCGCTGGGGGCTGACATTGTCATTGCGGTCGATTTGCAACACGACGCACACCTTATGCAGCAGGATCTCCTGTCCGTCAATATTCAGCCCGATGGAGAGATGAATGAATCGCCAGATGAGCTATCATGGCATGAGCGCCTGCGCGCCCGTTTGGGACGCGTCGCTTCTCGCCGGTCGGTGGTTGCGCCCACAGCAATGGAAATTATGACAACGTCCATCCAGGTGCTGGAAAATCGGCTCAAACGTAACCGCATGGCGGGTGACCCGCCGGACATTCTGTTACAACCGTTTTGCCCCCAGATTTCAACTCTGGATTTTCATCGAGCTTCATCTGCAATAGCCGCGGGTCAACAAGCGGTTGAAAAAAAGACAGATGAGCTGCTGCCTTTAGTACAGAGTTCAACTTAAGGCATTTTTTTCGACTACTTCAGCAAATTCTGAAAGGCGTTTATCACAATAGCATGCCACTATTTAGATATCGTCGGGCAGGGGAGATATCATGACGCAGCCGTTGGCGGGAAAACAGATTTTGATTGTCGAAGACGAACCGGTTTTCCGCTCACTTATGGATTCATGGCTTTCGTCGCTCGGTGCACACACGCTGCTTGCTCAGGACGGCGTTGACGCGCTTTCGCAGATGGAAAGCCAAAGACCCGATCTGATGATATGTGACCTGGCAATGCCGCGTATGAACGGCTTACAGCTGGTCGAACATCTGCGCAATGCCGGCGATACGCTACCCATTCTCATCATTTCCGCGACCGAAAATATGGCTGATATTGCCAAAGCGCTGCGCCTTGGCGTTCAGGATGTGTTATTAAAGCCGGTTAAAGATTTGAACCGTCTGCGTGAAACGGTATTGGCCTGCCTTTATCCCAATATGTTTAATTCCCGGGTGGAAGAAGAAGAGCGGTTATTTGAAGACTGGGATGCGTTGGTGAACAATCCCGCGGCGGCGGCAAAGCTTTTACAAGAGCTACAGCCGCCGGTGCAGCAAAGAATATCGCACTGTCGGATAAATTATCGCCAGCTGATGGCGGTCGACGCCCCCGGTTTAGTGTTGGATATAGCGCCACTGTCTGAGCACGATTTGGCATTTTATTGCCTGGATGTTACCCGCGCGGGCGATAATGGGGTACTGGCGGCATTATTATTGCGTGTGCTCTTTAATGGTCTCTTGCAAGAACAGCTGGCACATCAAGGTCAGCGCCTACCCGAATTAGGCAGTTTGTTAAAGCAGGTCAATCAGCTATTGCGTCAGGCCAATCTTCCCGGACAGTTTCCGCTACTCGTGGGTTATTATCATAGCGGGTTAAAAAATCTCATCCTGGTCTCTGCTGGTTTGAACGGCACATTAAATACCGGCGAACATCAAATACAAATAAGTAATGGCGTACCGCTGGGGACGTTAGGTAACGCTTATCTCAACCAAATAAGTCAGCGTTGCACTTCCTGGCAGTGCCAGATTTGGGGAAATGGTGGTCGTTTACGCTTAATGTTGTCTGCGGAATGAGCAAACGCATTTTTTTACAGGGATAGCTTTAACGGCTTTTCTGCCGTGGTGCTACTATCTGGCAAATTGATGTGGATATACTCGTCATACTTCAGCGTGCTGGTGCGTTGAACGGACCCGTTATCTTCGGCGGCGGTGATTAACGTTAGCGCGGGGTTTATGGGCAGCGCTCTTCCTTCAGTCCGACTTTCGAGTATAAATCTTAATTCGAGGTCATCGCGTCCTTTTCAGAGCAGCCTCAGTAGGTTGTGATGATATACTCGACGCGTTATTAATAAACGAGCAAGTTCAAAGTTTGAACAGTTCAGGAGATTTGAATGGCTGCCCTAAATTCGAAAGTTAAAAAGGCTGTTATCCCGGTTGCCGGATTAGGTACAAGGATGTTGCCTGCGACTAAAGCAATTCCAAAGGAAATGTTGCCGCTGGTCGATAAGCCTTTAATTCAGTATGTCGTGAACGAGTGTATCGCAGCTGGTATCACTGAAATTGTACTGGTTACCCATTCTTCCAAGAATTCTATTGAAAACCACTTCGACACCAGCTTTGAGCTTGAAGCCATGCTGGAGAAGCGCGTCAAACGTCAGCTTCTGGAAGAAGTACAGTCTATCTGCCCGCCGCATGTCACCATTATGCAAGTTCGTCAGGGGCTGGCAAAAGGTCTGGGCCACGCGGTGCTGTGCGCGCATCCTGTCGTTGGGGATGAGCCTGTTGCGGTCATCCTGCCGGACGTTATTCTTGATGAATATGAATCCGATCTGAGCCGCGATAACCTGGCTGAAATGATCGCGCGTTTTGACGAAACGGGCTCAAGTCAGATCATGGTTGAGCCGGTTGCTGACGTTACTGCCTACGGCGTGGTTGATTGCAAAGGCGCGACCCTGAACCCGGGCGATAGCGTGCCGATGGTTGGCGTGGTTGAGAAGCCGAAAGCCGACGTTGCGCCGTCTAATCTTGCCGTTGTGGGGCGCTACGTCCTGAGCGCAGAAATCTGGCCATTGCTGGCGAAAACCCCTCCTGGCGCCGGTGATGAGATTCAGCTGACTGATGCTATCGACATGCTGATCGAAAAAGAGACCGTGGAGGCCTATCACATGAAGGGCAAAAGCCATGACTGTGGTAACAAGCTGGGGTATATGCAGGCGTTTGTGGAATACGGCATCCGTCATAATACGCTGGGTGAAGATTTCAAAGCGTGGCTGCAAGACACGCTGGGCATCGCGAAGTAATATCGTGAGGACGAAAAAGCCGGGGAAACCCGGTTTTTTTATTTTTAAATAACACGAAAGGATAAAAAATGAACGAGCTTGTGTCGATGTGTTATCAAGCTGGCGGTAAAGGTCCAGATATAAAAAATCCCGCCGTAGCGGGATTTTTACACAGCGTGAGGATTAATCCTTGATCAGGAAATCGTCCAGAGATTTACCCTGCTCATCCATCGCTTTTTTGATTACTGCTGGGGTACGGCCCTGGCCAGTCCAGGTTTTGGTTTCGCCGTTTTCATCAACGTAGCTATATTTAGCAGGACGTGCAGCACGTTTCGCTTTGGTGCCAGTCTTGGCTGCAGCCATGCTATTCAGCAGTTCGTTCGGATCAATACCGTCAGCAATCAGCATTTCGCGGTATTGTTGCAGTTTACGGGTGCGCTCTTCGATTTCTGCCGCAGCAGCATTTTCTTCTTCACGACGTTCGTTAACAACAACTTCTAATTTTTCCAGCATTTCTTCAAGCGTTTCAAGGGTGCATTCTCTTGCCTGCGCACGAAGAGTACGGATGTTGTTCAAAATTTTAAGTGCTTCGCTCATTGTAGTAATCTCAAACTTATATTGTGGGG
>NZ_JANEWH010000128.1:0-12127 GCF_028069715.1 Kluyvera sp. Awk 3
GGATTAATCATGAAGATTATCTCTTATAAACGGATTTACCAATCCCAGGAATATTTCTCGGTGTTAGGGAAAGTAAAGTCTCGGGCACTGTTTGGCGGCTATAGTCTGGCCGTTGACAATACCGTCTTTGCTATGGTCGCAGAAGGTGAGCTGTATCTGAGGGCGTGCGAAAAAAACGCCACCTATCAGGCCCAGCACTCACCGCCACTGTTAACGGTACGTAAACGAGGGCATGCGCAGCAGCTTAACTATTTTCGCGTCGATGAATGGCTGTGGTCGAATAGAGCAGAGCTGCTTTTGCTTGGACAGTTCGCACTTGAAGATGCGCAAAGTGAGAAGCGTCGACGGCGGCATTTACGGCTCAAAGATCTTCCCAACCTCTCTTTTCATATGGAACTGCTGTTGCATGAAGCAGGTATTAAGGACGTCCGTACGCTCCGGCAAATGGGTTCTAAAACGGCGTGGATGCGGCTTCGGCAGTTACGTAAACAGCTGAGTGTGAATGTGTTGTATTCGCTGGAGGGGGCTATCATCGGCGTTCATGCCGCGGCGCTCCCGGCGAAAACGCGCCAGGAGCTGGAAACGTGGGTGCAAAATTACACCCAGAAAAGGTGATTAGCGTATCACCTGCTTCTGCAGACGGCAGATTTCAGGCAGCAGAGAAATCATCAGGCCGATTTGTTGCAGAACCAGTGGCTCTTTGCTGTCCGGACGAGGATCGAGATGATGGATCCTCGCCGCGAGCCCACTTAACGCCTGCTGAACCCGTTGTTCATCTGCGGGCTGATGATGCAGCGCATCGTCGACGTAGCAGACGGCGTCGTCCAGAAGCGCCAGAATCTCTGCGGTGGTCAGTTTTTCGCGATGGGCACCCAGCGCCGAGATATAGCTGGTGAGCGTGTGGTTCAGGCACAGTAAGCGGAACGCGGTTTCCCGCATTTCGGCGGTGACCTTCGGTTCGGTAGACATGTTGGATACCACCGAGGCCAGCTCAGCATCCCGATTATGCGCATCGCGGCGCGCAATACGGTAGGCCAGACGGTTATCGCGGCCTTGATGATACTGCTCGAGAATCGCATCCAGATAGCGACAGTTAGCGTCCACGGCTCGCTCCAGAACGCGCGGCAGGTTACGGAATTTCCAGTCTGGCCAGATAAAACTCACCGCCAGCCAGGCAATACCGCAGCCAATCAACGTATCCACCACGCGCGGCAACGCCACTTCGAACCCTTCGCCCAGCAGGTTAAAGCACAGGAGCACGAGCAGGGTAATAAACATCGTCGCGTGAGCGTATTGTACGTTGCGAAAAGCGAAGAACAGCACGCCTGTGACCACAATCAGTATCAGTTGCCCTTCCAGCGAGGGCACCAGCCAGAGAATCGGCAGGCCCAACGCTACGCCGACTAGCGTGCCGATAATACGCAGCGCCAGGCGATGGCGAGTGGCGTTGTAGTTCGGCTGGCAGACGAACAGGCTGGTGAGCAAAATCCAGTAGCCGTGCTGTAATCCGGTCAACTGGATAAAGGCATAGCCAACGCAGAGCACCACCGACATGCGCACCGCGTGGCGGAACAGCGCGGACTCCGGCGACATATTACGACTCAGGCGTGAAAGAATATCGTCGAAACCGTGCAAGCTATCATCGGCAAGCACATTCTCCGTTTCGCTGTTCGTCTGCGACGGCGACTGTTCAGACTCAATGGTGGCGAGTTGGGCGTCGATGGCCCGCAGGTTGTTGAGGAGAAAACCCAGCGCTTTCATCTGCTCCGGCGCGGTACCGCTGGCGCGCACGCGATCCAGCGCGGCGTCCAGATGGGTGAAGGCGCGCTCAAAACGGGCGTCATGTTGATAAGGCGTGCGCAGCAAAATGGCCTTAGCCAGATCCTGACAGGCGATAGACTGCATTGAGAGCAGGCGCTGGAAGCGGAACATCACATCGCTGTAGCGGAACTGGTCGCGTAGCGCCTGATATTGTATATGCGATGAGCTGGCCCGCTCGTGGATATCCTGGGCGACAAAATAATAGTGCAGGGTACGACGGGTGCTGCGTTGGCCGCGGTCGCCGCGCAGACGCGTTAATAAAGACGCTTTCGTCTGATTGAGCGTCGACACCAGTTGTCCGTTTGCCAGCGCCAGCTCATACAGCGGCGCCTGATTATCGTCGTCAAGATCGGGATCGAACAGGCGCGACTTCAGCTCCAGATAGCGAGCAAGCTGCTCGTAGCTGCGGGCGAGGTTATCCTGCAATGGGCGAATAGGAAATATCAGGTGCCCGGTCAGCGTCAGGACGTTATACCATACGGCCCCTGCAATCAGCAGCAGCGGCTGCTGATACCAGTGAGCGTAGAGCGATACGCCGAGCATCGTGTAAATGGCAATCAGCAGCGCGCCAAAGGCGATGGTGGCATAGCGCTGCCCCAACCCGCCCAGCAAAATAAACCCGATGGTCGACACGGTGAGCCCCAGCGCAAACAACCACGGCCAGGGAAACAGCACTTCAACCGATGCTGAAGCGATAAAAAAGCAAATCAGGGTAATAACCAGGTTACGTAGCCGCCCGGTCAGGCGGTCGTCGAGATCCGTTAGCGCAGCGGCGACCACCCCAAGAGTGAGCGGGATGGTCAGCTTTGCATCGCCCAGCCACCAGGGCAGGGCGGTTGTGCCAATGAGCGCAATAAATATTCTGGCGTTGTACAGCCAGGTACTGTTCCATGTATAGCGGCGAAGCAGCGGGCTTAGCATAGCGGTTAAGAGTCCTGATTACTGAAAACGGCGACGGGCATTTGCTTCGCGCGCAGCGCGCGCCACTTCGACGGGCACCACCCGACGCCCAACTGGCCACAGGGCAATAGCGGCTATTTTAAAGTTCGCAATCCCGACCGGGATACCGATAATGCTGATGCATTGGGCGATGCCGGCCATAATGTGCGTCAGGCACAGCCACCAGCCAAATAGCACAAGCCACAGAATATTGAGCAGGGTGCCGCCCGCATTCATTACGCTACTTTTGGCCCCCGGTTCAAGTTCATCGACGTGCACCGCTTCGTTGCCGTACGGCACCAGCGACAGCTTAGTGATCTCCCAGCATGAGCGAGTCAGCGGCAGCGTAATAATCAGAACGATGCTGACGAGCGTTGCCAGCAGCCAGCCGAAAGTTGTCAGAAAACCACCTAATACAAAATTCAAAATATTCAGAACAGTACGCATAAATCCTCACTGCAGCGCTGTGAATAATAAGACCTGCTGATTGTAACGTTTTTTTAGGCTGGAGCACCTATTCTCTGGCGGTTACACTGTGAGATATCGAAAAAGTCAGGATTCGGCACGACATGGAATTAAAAGCAACGACGCTGGGTAAGCGCATGGCGCAGCATCCTTATGACCGGGTTGAGATCCTCAACGCGGGCGTACGGGTGTCCGGCCCTCAGCATGAATATCTCATTCCTTTTAATCAGTTACTGGCGATTAACTGCAAGCGTGGCCTGGTGTGGGGAGAGCTGGAGTTCGTGCTGCCCGAGAATAAAGTTGTGCGCCTGCACGGGACAGAATGGGGCGAGACGCAGCGCTTTCACCGTCACCTGTTGGGGCTGTGGCAGCAGTGGAGCGCGGAGATGAGCGACATCGCCGCCGGGCTGTTGGATGAACAGCTGGCGGTTATTGCCGGGAGCCGCGAAGAGAATCGCTGGTTGACTCGCCAGCAGGCGCAGGATATTCGTCAGCGGATCGTTAAGGCGCTGGAGGGTCTGCCGCTGCCGACAAACCGACTGGCAGAATTTGATAACTGTCGCGAGGCCTGGCGGCAGTGTCAGGCGTGGCTGGCAGATAAAGAAAGCGGGCGCGCGCTACATAATCAGCGCTACACCGAAGCAATGCTGGAACAGTACAGCGACTTCTTTGCGCGTATAGAGTCGTCACCGTTGAACCCGTCCCAGGCGCGTGCGGTGGTCAACGGCGAGCGTTCGTTGCTGGTGCTGGCGGGGGCCGGTAGTGGTAAAACGTCGGTGCTGGTGGCGCGTGCAGGCTGGCTGCTTGAGCGCGGCGAAGCCTCGGCGGAACAGATTTTGCTGCTGGCCTTTGGCCGTAAGGCGGCTGAAGAGATGGACGAGCGCCTGCAAACGCGCCTGCATACTGATGCCATCACCGCGCGTACTTTCCATGCGCTGGCGCTGTCAATCATTCAGCAAGGCAGTAAGAAGGTGCCGGTCGTCAGTAAGTTGGAGAACGATGCTGCTGCTCGCGCTAAATTGTTTATCGCGTGTTGGCAGCAGCAGTGCCGGGAGAAAAAAGCGCAGGCCAAAGGTTGGCGCCTGTGGTTACAGGACGAGCTGGGCTGGGATGTAGAGGAAGACAGCTTCTGGGAAGATGAAAAAATCATCAAGCGAATGGGCAGCCGTCTTGACCGCTGGGTCAGCCTGATGCGTATGCATGGAGGTTCCCAGGCTGAGATGATTGCCGGTGCGCCGGAGGAGATTCGGGATCTGTTCGGCAAGCGGATTAAGCTGATGGCACCGATGTTGAAGGCGTGGAAAGCTGCGCTGAAAGCCGAAAATGCCGTCGATTTCTCCGGTCTGATTCACCAGGCGATTATCATCCTCGACAAGGGGCGCTTCGTCAGCCCGTGGAAGCATATTCTGGTCGACGAATTTCAGGACATCTCCCCGCAGCGTGCGGCGCTGCTGGCGGCGTTACGTAAACAAAACTCGCAGACTTCACTGTATGCCGTTGGCGATGACTGGCAGGCGATTTACCGCTTTAGCGGCGCGCAGCTGTCGTTGACCACCGCCTTCAACCACTATTTTGGTGAAGGGGATAACTGCGCGCTGGATACCACCTATCGCTTCAACAACCGCATCGGTGAAATTGCTAACCGCTTTATTCAGCAAAACCCGCACCAGCTGAATAAACCGCTGAACAGTCTGACCACGGGCGACAAAAATGCCGTCACCCTGCTGGAGGACGATAAGCTTGATGCACTGTTTGATAAGCTCAGCGGCTACGTGACGCCGGACCAGCGTATTCTGGTGCTGGCCCGCTATCACCACCTCAAGCCTGCCGCCCTCGAGAAAGCGGCCACGCGCTGGCCGAAGCTGAATATTGATTTCATGACCGTGCACGCCAGTAAGGGCCAGCAGGCGGATTATGTGATTGTACTCGGGCTACAGGAAGGTTTTGACGGTTTTCCGGCCCCTGCGCGTGAGTCGATTATGGAGCAGGCGTTGCTGCCTGAGCCGGAAGATTTCCCCGATGCTGAAGAGCGGCGCTTGTTGTACGTGGCGATGACTCGCGCACGACTGCGCGTCTGGCTGCTGTTCAATAAGGCGCAGCCGTCGCCGTTCGTGGAGGTGTTAAAACAACTGTCGGTGCCGGTGGCGAGAAAACCGTAATCGAAGAACGGAGCCGACACCGCGTCGGCTCCGGGAACGTGAGGAATTATTTCAGGCGATCTGCCAGATAGCGCGGATAATCTGGGATCAGAATATCCACGGGTTCGCTGAAGTTAGGCGACTGAATAATAAAGTCGGCGGTGGCGGCGTTGGTGGCTACCGGAATATTCCAGACGGTTGCCAGACGCAGCAGGGCCTTCACGTCCGGGTCATGAGGTACGGCGTTGAGCGGATCCCAGAAGAAGATCAGTACGTCGATTTTCCCTTCGGAGATCAGCGCGCCAACCTGCTGGTCGCCGCCCATCGGGCCGCTGAGCATCGCCTGGACTTCCAGGCCTGTTGCGCGTTGTACCAGGTTACCAGTGGTGCCGGTCGCTGACAGCGTGTGGTTTGCCAGGCAGGCCTGATGGCGCTGTACCCATTTCATCAGCATATCTTTGCAGTGGTCATGCGCGACCAGCGCGATGTGTTTACGCGCCGGTAAGGTGCGTGTTGTCAGTTCCATGTGTCTTTCCCTGAGTGTTGAATCCAGACAGATTACTGCATGCGAATCAGGCTGCAAGCCCTGATTGGCAAAAATTTGACGCCCGACATTAGCGGACTAGCGTACACTTAAGTGATTGGCCAGGAGGATAATGATGACTGAAAACGAGATTGCCAGCATTTTGACGACCACGCGAACCATCGCGCTGGTGGGCGCCAGCGACAAGCCGGACCGTCCAAGCTACCGGGTGATGAAATACCTGTTGGATCAGGGCTATCACGTGATCCCTGTTTCGCCGAAGGTTGGCGGCAAAACGCTGCTCGGGCAGCAAGGCTATGCCACCCTTGCCGAAGTGCCAGAGAAGGTCGATATGGTTGACGTATTCCGCAATTCGGAAGCCGCGTGGGGCGTGGCGCAAGAGGCGATAGCCATCGGGGCGAAGACGCTGTGGCTGCAGCTTGGCGTGATTAACGAACAGGCGGCTGTGCTGGCGCGCAATGCGGGGATGCAGGTGGTGATGGATCGGTGCCCGGCGATTGAGATCCCTCGTCTGGGCCTCGCGAAATAAACGCGCGTGCTGAGAATACAAAAAAACCCGCATAGCGGGTTTTTTATTAACGCGGCAATCAATCAGTTACGCAGCCGCGGTGCCTGTAGCTGTCGGCGGATGGTACGCGCCAGTTCATCCATCGTCGGTTGTTCGGGATGATCCTCGCTCGGCTCACTGCTCAACTGGGCTTCGGCCAGATAGGTATGCACCGGCTGACCTTCGTCATCTTCCATCACCACGTGATACCACGGCAACGCGCGTAGTTCGTCGTTAGCCGCCAGATCGTCGGGATCAGGATCGTCAAGCGAGTAAACCGGGTCGATATCTACCACCACGCCCAGATAGCCCAGCAGGGAGTGACGCACCTGCTGGCCGATACCGAATTTGCTGGTAATCATCATACTCACCTCCCGGGAAATGGCCTCTCTCTACTTCTACTATATATATAGACACCATTTCGCTTTTCAAGTTACATGACGCGGCAGGCAAATCCTTTCAAGTACAGTCCTTCCGGGTACGTCGCAATCACCGGGTGATCGGCTGCCTGACGGAACTGCTCTATAAATTGTACATCACGACCGGCATCTACAGCGGCGTCGGCAATGATTTTCTGGAATAAATCTGCGGTCATCAGGCCAGAACAGGAGAAAGTCAGCAGCACGCCGCCCGGATTCAGTAACTGAATAGCCAGCATGTTGATGTCTTTATAGCCGCGGCAGGCGCCCATCAGCTGGCTTTTGTTTTCGACGAATTTCGGCGGATCCATCACGATAACATCGAATTTCTCGCCCTGATCGCGATATTTACGCAGCAGTTTAAACACGTCGTCGCGCACGAACTCCGCTTTGCTCAGGTCGAGTTTGTTCAGCTCAACGTTCTGGCGCGCAACGTCCAGCGCTTCCTGAGAAGTATCGACGCTGGTGACCTGGCGGCAGCCGCCCATCAGCGCCGAAACGGCAAAACCGCCGGTGTAAGAGAAGCAGTTCAGGACGCGTTTGTCTTCAACATAGCGGCGGGTCGCCAGGCGGCTATCGCGCTGATCGAGGTAATAACCGGTTTTATGGCCACCCTGAATATCGACCAGCAGCTTCATGCCGTGTTCTTCAATCGGCAGCAGCGCTGGCGGCAATTCACCGGTCACCGGCCCTTGGGTCAGCTCCATGCCTTCTTTTTTACGCACCGCAACATCGCTACGATCGTAGATGGCGCATTCCGGGTAGAGGGTTTGCAGGGCGCTAATCAGCGCGGCGCGCTGGTATTCGGCACCGGCACTCAGCAGTTGCAGCACCAGGAAGTTGCCGAAACGGTCAATGGTGACGCCCGGCAGACCGTCAGATTCACCGGCGATCAGACGGTAGCTATCCAGCCCATCTTTTTTCGCCAGCCAGTCGCGCCAGCTTTGCGCCTGCTGAAGGCGGCGGACGAAGAAATCGATATCTATGCTTTCATTAGCGTCAAACGTCCAGACGCGAGCGCGGATCTGCGAGGCGGGGGAATACGCGCCGCGGGCTAACCATTTACCCTGATGGTCGACAATATCAATGGTCTCACCGAGGCTGGCTTTGCCTTCCATGCGGGCAACCGCGCCGGAAAAGACCCAGGGATGACGGCGCAGCAATGATTTTTCGCGCCCTTTGGCTAACACTAAACGTACACTCATAGTTAATTTTCTGGCTGTTTGATGGAATCAGGCTGCATTTTCCCGACTTCCCTGCACAATTGCAACGCGCGAGGGCAGAATGTCGGGAGAAATGGCGCTACAGTTGAGACAGACAGAGGAGGAATAAAGATGGATAAGTGTGTGATTTGTTGGGTTTACGGTAAGGTGCAGGGGGTCGGCTTCCGCTTCTTTACTCAACAGGAAGCGCAGCGCCTTGGCCTACGCGGCTATGCGCTCAATCTTGATGATGGCAGCGTCGAAGTGGTTGCCTGCGGTAACGATGAACAGGTCGAAAAGCTGCTGGCATGGCTCAAGGCAGGCGGGCCGCGTAGCGCGCGGGTTGATAAAGTTCTGGCGGAACCACATCAACCCGAAAAAGCGTGGAGCAACTTCAGTATTCGCTATTAAATGCACTTCACCGGTTTTGGCAGGCCGGCGATTTTCGTTGCCTGTTTAGCCGGGCCTTTCGGGAACAGGCGGTATAAATAGCGGCTGTTGCCTTTCTCTTCGCCAAAGGTGTTGGCCATGGCTTTCACCAGCATGCGGATTGCCGGCGAGGTGTTGAATTCCAGGTAAAATTCGCGCACAAAGCGCACAACTTCCCAATGTTCAGGGCTGAGTTCAATGCCTTCGTTCGCGGCAATGGCCTCGGCCAATCCTTCGCTCCACAGAGTGGTGTCTTTCAGATAGCCTTCGCTATCGGTCTCAATTTCGGTGTTCTGATAGATAAGCATAATATTTCACACAACAAACAGATGGCGGGAAGTGTAGCAAATAAAAAGGCCCCGCATAAGCGAGGCCCTGATGTTGATGAGCAGGTAGGTTAGTCGCGGCTGGCGAAACCGAGGATGCTCAGCAGGCTGACAAAGATGTTGTACAGCGAGACGTACAGGCTAACGGTCGCGCGGATATAGTTGGTTTCCCCGCCGCGAATGATGTTGCTGGTCTCAAACAGGATGGCGCCGGAAGAGATCAGGATAAACACCGCGCTAATGGCCAGGTGCAGCGCCGGCAGTTGCAGGAAGATATTAGCCACCATGCCAATCAGCACCACGACGATCCCGGCCATCAGCATCCCGCCGAGGAACGACATATCTTTGCGAGTGGTCAGCACATAGGCAGAACAGCTGAAGAACACCAGCGCGGTGCCGCCCAGCGCCATACCAATCACATCGCCCATACCCGCGGACAGGTAGGCGTTAAGAATCGGCCCGAGGATATAGCCCAGGAAGCCGGTAAAGGCGAAGGCAGACAGAATACCAACCGGTTTATCGGCCGTTTTATAGGTCAGGAACATCAGGCCGTACATGCCGACCAGCGTCAGAATTAAGCCCGGAGACGGTAGCCCCAGCACGGTGCTGGCGGTCGCGGTGATGGCGGAAAACGCCAGCGTCAGGCTCAGCAGGAAATAGGTGTTACGCAGGACTTTATGTGTGCTCAGCAGCGATGAGCGGTCACGCGATGAAGTAATTATGCGATCCATGAGTCACTCTCTTATGACAGATGTTATTAGTGGCACAGCATAAGAAATCTCTCTTTTATTCCCAAATCTTTTTACCCATCTTTACTCAGACTTCTGGCTCGTCACAGAAACACAATATAAAGCACGAAAGAGCGAGATCAATCTCTTATAGGTTATTGAAAGCACTTGCGTTATCAACCGTCTGTGCCAAGAGTGAACAGGGTTCTAACAACAAGGCAATGGAAATGAAATTATACAAACATAACAACATCACGATGGTTCTACTGGCGATGGGTCTGGCTGGGGCGGCGCAGGCCGCGACCGTGCCGGAAGGAACGCAACTTGCCGACAAACAGGAGCTGGTGCGCAGCAACGGCAATGAGCCTGCTTCGCTCGACCCACATAAGGTTGAAAGCGACGTTGAGTTTAATATCATCAGCGACCTGTTCGACGGGCTGGTGGCGGTGAAACCGGACGGCAGCATTGAGCCGCGGCTGGCGGAATCCTGGGAGAATAAGGACAACACCGTCTGGACTTTCCATTTACGCCCGGGCATTACATGGTCTGACGGTTCGCCCATCACCGCGCAGGATGTCGTCTGGAGCTGGCAGCGTCTGGTGACGCCAGCCACCGCGTCGCCGTACGCCAGCTATCCGGGCAACATGCATATTATGAACGCTGCCGATATTGCGTTGGGTAAGAAAACGCCGGATACGCTTGGCGTGAAGGCGATTAACGACACCACGTTGCAAGTGACGCTGACGCAGCCCACTTCCGCGTTTCTTGCCATGCTGGCGCACCCGTCTATGGTGCCGCTCGATAAAGTGCTGATTGGTCGCTACGGCGATAAATGGGTGAAGCCGGAACACTTTGTCGGCAGCGGCGCGTATCATTTATCCCAGTGGGTGGTGAACGAGCGGATCGTAGCCGAGCGTAATCCGCGCTACTGGAATGATAAGCAGACGGTGATTAATAAGGTGACCTATCTGCCTATCCGCTCCGAAGCGGCCGACGTTAACCGCTACAAGGCGGGAGAGGTCGATATTGTGTATACGCTGCCGATCAACCAGTTTAGCCAGTTGAAAAAAACCTTAGGCAGCGAGGTGGACGTGTCGCCGCAGCTGGCAACCTATTACTACGAGTTCAATACCACCAAAGCGCCGTTTAACGATGCCCGCGTACGCCGCGCGTTGAACATGGCGCTGGATAAAGACATCATTGCCGATAAGGTCATGGGGCAGGGGCAGCGGCCGGCGTGGGTAATCAGCCAGCCGGAGATTGGCGGCGTGAAGCTGAACGGCCCGGATTACGCATCATGGCCGCGCGATAAGCGAATTGCTGAAGCGAAAAAACTGCTGGCGGAGGCCGGGTTTAACGACGCGCATCCATTATCATTCAATTTGCTCTACAACACCTCTGAATCACACCAGCGGGTGGCGATTGCGGCTTCTTCAATGTGGAAGAAAAATCTCGGCGTCGAAGCTAAGCTGCAAAACCAGGAGTGGAAAACCATGCTGGATGCGATGCATACGGGTAACTTTGACGTTGTGCGCTACGCGTGGATCGCCGACTACGATGACGCTTCCACTTTCCTGAACACCTTCCGTACCGGCGACAGTGAGAATACCGCAAAGTACAGCAACCCGGATTATGACGCCGCGCTGCTCGATGCAGCGAAAACACAGGACGCTGCCCAGCGCGCCCGTGACTACCAGAAAGCAGAAGATCTATTGGCGCGCGATGTGCCGGCCATTCCGGTCTATCACTATGTGCGCACGCATCTGGTGAAACCGTGGGTAGGCGGTTTTACCCCTGACCGCCTGGGGTATTACTACACCAAAGATATGTTTATCAAAAAACATTAAGCAGGATGAGGGCGGGAAAAGCGTTTTAAAACTAGCCATTTTGTTGTTTTTTCAGACGAATAACAACTTTTTGGCTGTTTTTCAGGCAAACGAACGTTTTGGTGCTTTACAGGTCCGTTCGGGATGTTTATAGTGCGCCTCATTGGAAGCGTGGCCGAGCGGTTGAAGGCACCGGTCTTGAAAACCGGCGACCCGAAAGGGTTCTAGAGTTCGAATCTCTACGCTTCCGCCAAATACTAGCCCCGAGCAACTTTGTTGCTCGGGGCTTTTTCGTTCCTGCGATTTTCTCTTCAGTTTTTCCTGTTCCCGCCATCGGCCTTGAGCAATAAGGCGTCGACCTACCACCAATAAATGCGGTGTCTTTTATCGTCGGGAAGCGCAATGCGCTCGAAGTGGAGCGTCATTCACAGGGACAAGGAGTAAATTTCAGTTAAGTCTTTCGGTTGAGGAGTAGGAATAGTCTGTATTTTGCTATTTTTTTTAGCATTAAAATCAAAGTATTAATTTTTTACCTGTCGATTTCATGCCATTTATGTGGCGTATTAATTGATGCCATTACTACAACGGAAGTATTAGTGTCTACACTCGTATTAACCGATGCGTTGCGTCCTCTGTATTTAATTGCAGCGATGAATGACGGGTTGGTGAATATCATCGAGAGTAAAATATGATGTTAATCACGGAAGTAGTTAATGATAAAAAAGAGGTGTAAGGAAATACAG
>NZ_JANEWH010000129.1:0-12122 GCF_028069715.1 Kluyvera sp. Awk 3
AATTTAAACACAAACCATGTTTTAACCACCTTATAGACGGAAGTTGTGATTGAAATCATATTTTATTGGTTTGTTTTTAAAGATGAGCTTACTTACCATTCAGCGAGACAAACAAAACAACAAACATACCGCAGGAGCCATTATGGGGACGCAAGAGGCTATCAGCAGGATTATTCGTCTGGTAGGTGGACAGGAGAATATCAATAAAGTCTGGCACTGTATGACCCGGCTGCGCTTTGATTTAATTGATGATAATAAAGTGGCGCAGGATGAAATTAAGCAACTGCCCGGCGTGTTGGGCGCACAGCTACAAAGCGATCAGTTCCAGATTATTATCGGCCCGAAGGTGAACAGCTGGTATGAAACGCTGCAGGAAGCCCTCGGCGATAGCGGCCAGTCGACTGTTAGCGGCAAAAGCAAAGAACGCAAAAGCCTGGTTTCGCTGTTTATGGATACCGTCTCCGGGGTATTCGGCCCAATCGTCCCCGCCATCGCCGGCGCCGGGATGATCAAAGGCCTGCTTGCGGGGCTGATTGCGCTAAAAGTGGTATCGCCGAAAAGCGAAACGGTGATGATCATCGATCTTATCGCCAGCGGCGTATTTTATTTCCTGCCGTTCTTCCTTGCCGTCTCGGCGGCGAAGATCTTTAAAACCAACGAATACCTGGCCGCCGCCGTCGCCGCCTGCTTGATGTACCCTACGCTGATTGACGCAGCGAAAGCGCTCGCCACGCATCAAGCCGATGCCGCCTCCGCGCTCTGGTTGTTTAACGCCATTCCGGTATCGGTATTCAACTACGCCTCCAGCGTGATCCCGGTGATCTTCTCCATTCTGGCGTTGAAGTACATTCACCAGGCGGTCGACAAGATCATGCCCGACGTGCTGAAAACCGTCTTTACGCCCACGCTAACGCTGTTCCTCGGCGCGCTGGCGGCATTGGTGGTGATTGGGCCGATTGGTATCTGGCTGGGTAAAATGCTGGCGTGGTTTATCGAAGGGCTGTTTGGCGTTTCGGCGAGCTTCGCCGGGCTGGTAGTGGGCGCCATTCGTCCGGTCGCTATTCTGACCGGGATGCATCACGCGATGACGCCTATCGCGCTACAAAACTTCAGCGATCGCGGTTACGACATGCTGATGCCGATGATGTTTATGGCCAATATGGCGATTGCCGGAGCCACGTTTGCCATCTGGCGTCTGAACAAAGAAAACCGCACGGTGACGCTTTCCGCTGCGATCTCCGCGCTGCTGGGCATTACGGAACCGGCGCTGTTCGGCGTGCTGACCCGCTACAAGAAAGCATTTATCGCCGCCACGATCGCCAGCTCACTGGCTTCAGCGTTTATCGCCTTCTTTGGCGTACGACTGTATGGCTATATTTTATCGAGTATTTTCAGCCTGCCCGCGTACATCGGCCCTTACTTTATTTTCGCCATCTCTGGCGTGGCCATCGCGCTGGTGCTCTCCTTCACGCTAACCACCATTCTGGTCGGGCGCGAGCAGTCCAGATAAAAAAAATCCCCCGCAGGTATCCTGCGGGGGATTTGTCTGTTAGCACCGGATTAACCCAACGCCTCCATTTCCCACCCCTGAGAAATTACAGGCTCTCGGTGAAAGTACGGGCGATAACGTCGCGCTGCTGTTCCGGAGTCAGAGAGTTGAAACGTACCGCATAACCGGAAACACGGATGGTCAGCTGCGGGTATTTTTCCGGATGCTCAACGGCGTCCAGCAGAGTTTCACGACGCAGTACGTTGACGTTCAGGTGCTGACCACCTTCAACGCGAACTTCTGGTTTCGCTTCAACCGGGATTTCACGGTATTCGATATCGCCCAGCGCGCTAACGGCAACGACGTCATCTTCTTTGAAACCGCCTTTCGCACACAGGCAACGGGCTTCACCTTTCTCGCTGTCGAGCAGCCAGAATGAGTTGAGCAGGTCGTCGTTTGCAGCTTTAGTAATCTGGATACCAGTAATCATTTGATGCCTCCCTAGGCTCTTTATATTCGTTTTTAACTGGCCGCTTCCCGGCCAATTGGTAAAACCATTGTTGCTTGAGTGTATATATACCCCTCGAACACCCTTGATTCTTTGATTTAAATCAACAAAAACCACACCATAAAAGTGGTGATACAGGAAAATACTTGTTTTGCATCAAGTTACGCACCCTGTAAGCACTAAAAATATTTGTAAATATTCAACTTTTTTTATTCTACAGACTTCCCCTTCCACTATCCGATTTTGTGATGGAGAAAGAAGCAGTTAAGCTATAGCGAGAGAAATTCGCAGGAGAGCGAGATGACAACCCCATTAACCTGGCACGACGTGCTGGCCGCCGAAAAAGAGCAGCCCTATTTTGTTAACACGCTGGTGACCGTGGCCAGCGAGCGCCAGTCGGGCGTGACCATTTATCCGCCGCAAAAAGATGTTTTCAACGCTTTTCGCTATACCGAACTGAGCGATGTGAAAGTGGTGATTCTGGGCCAGGACCCGTACCACGGCCCCAATCAGGCACACGGACTGGCGTTTTCTGTCCAGCCGGGCATTGCCATACCGCCGTCGCTGCTGAATATGTATAAAGAGCTGGAAGGCACCATTCCCGGCTTTACCCGTCCGAACCACGGTTATCTGGAGAGCTGGGCGCGCCAGGGTGTGCTGCTGCTCAACACCGTGCTCACCGTGCGTGCCGGACAGGCGCATTCTCACGCCAGCCTCGGCTGGGAAACCTTTACCGATAAGGTGATTGCGCTGATTAACGAACATCGTGAAGGCGTAGTCTTTTTACTGTGGGGATCGCACGCGCAGAAGAAAGGGGCAATTATTGACCCTCAGCGTCATCGCGTGCTGAAAGCGCCACATCCGTCGCCGCTGTCGGCGCATCGCGGGTTCTTTGGCAGTAATCATTTTGTGCAGGCCAACCAGTGGCTTGAACAGCGCGGCGAGACGCCGATTGACTGGATGCCGGTGCTGCCGGAGCAAGTCTAGCTAAAGCAGGCATAAAAAAACCGGTAGAGGCGACTCTACCGGTTTTTTTCATTCACGTACTTACGCTTTATGCTGTCGCCACCATTCCGCCAGCAGCACGCCCGTCGCCACGGAGACGTTCAGGCCTTCAACGGCGCGCGTCCCGTCGATTGACACGCTCATGTCAGCAATAGAGGCAGCCGCTTCGGAAACGCCATCGCGGCCCTGGCCCAGCGCCAGCACCATTTTCTTAGGCAGTTCTGATTTGAACAGCGGCAGACCGCGGCCATTGCTGCTGGTCGTAACGATGGTGTAGCCCGCATCGCGGAACTGTTCCAGCGCAGCAATGAAGCTGTCGCCAGTAATCGGCTCAACATGCTCAGCGCCGCCTTCAGCGGTACGGATCGCGGCACCAGACTCCAGCAAAGCCGCATCCTGCAATATCACCCCTTTCACACCAAAGTGCGCGCAACTGCGGATCATCGCGCCGAGGTTGTGCGGGTTACCTGCATCTTCCAGCGCCAGTACGCAATCATCTTCGCCGCTTTTCGCGACCCACTGCTGTACGGAAGTGCCGTTACGTTTTTTAATCAGGAAGCAAACGCCACCGTGATGTTCAGTGCCGGACGCTTTCGCCAGCTCGGCTTCATCCACCACGTGGTAGGCTTTACGGTTTGCCGCCATCCAGCGCAGCGCTTCTTTAAAGCGCGGGGTGACGCTCTGCACAAACCAGGCGCGAACAATCGCGTCCGGACGGCTCTGGAACAGCGCCTGACAGGCGTTTTCACCGTAGACGCGGGTTTCTTCCGCACGCTGACGACGCAGAACTTCCGGATCGATAAAGCTTTTGCCGCTGATGCCGCCGTGATCGGGCTTAACGATGGTTTCGTCACCCGGCGCACGGGAAACCGTACGCCATGGGGAGCCTTCACCACGTTCGCGATCGCGTTCAACATCCCGATCGCGACCGCGCTCACGGCCACGATCGCTGTTTTGACCCTTTCTCTCATCACGGGCAGGGCGACGACCGCCTTCGGCACGGGAAGTACCGGCACGGGATGCGCCTGGACGGCCTCCGCCTTTACCAGTACGTGGATTTTGGGTGCGTTTGTCCGAGTCATCGTCACTGCGGACGTACATCACTTTGACCTTGCCGTTTTTGTTTTTCAGTTCGTCGCTCATGTTTTTCTCCACCTGCGCTGCGCGAAGCGCGCAGATTACCTGATGTGCCAGCGCTTAGCTATGACTTCGTACAAAAGACCACGACTATTGTACCCATTGGATAAAACGCATTGTCGATTAATACGCTCTGAACGATAATGTGTAACATTATAGAAACATCCGGCAACATTGCCGTTCTGCAACACGAGACCCAGAGGTGAGTTATGAATACCGTTTGTGCCCACTGCCAGGCGCTTAATCGCATTCCAGAAGAACGCATTAACGAGGCGGCAAAATGTGGACGCTGTGGTGAAGACTTGTTTGATGGCGATGTTATTAACGCCACGGACAGCACGCTGGACAAACTGCTGAAGGACGATCTCCCGGTTGTGGTTGATTTCTGGGCGCCATGGTGCGGCCCCTGCCGCAATTTTGCGCCGATATTTGAAGACGTCGCCGAAGAGCGCAGCAGCACGATGCGCTTCGTCAAAGTGAACACCGAAGCCGAACGTGAACTGAGCGCCCGCTTCCGTATTCGCAGTATCCCGACCATTATGATTTTCAAAAATGGCGAAGTGATCGATATGCTCAACGGCGCCGTCCCCAAAGCGCCGTTTGAAAGCTGGCTGAACGAGGCCCTGCAAGCCTGATACCCACGGGGCACATCTTGTGCCCCGAATCCGCCTCTGCGACAATAGCGTTTTTGCCGTTCGAATCCCATGATTGATAACGCCGTTCTTCGGTTGCGCGCCGAGCGTCTTGCCCGCGCGACTCGTCCTTTTCTTGCCCGCGGTAACCGGGTTCGTCGCTGCCAGCGTTGCCTGCTGGTACAGCGCTATTGTCTCTGTGACACCATCACGCCGCAGCCGGCAAAAAGTCGTTTCTGCCTGGTGATGTTTGATACCGAGCCGATGAAACCCAGTAATACTGGCCGTCTGATCGCCGATATTTTGCCGCAGACCGAGGCTTTTCAATGGTCGCGTACCGAACCGCCCCAGGCGCTGCTGGATTTGGTCAGCAACCCCGACTATCAGCCGATGGTCGTCTTTCCTTCCTCCTACGCCGATGCCGACAGGCAAGTGTTGAGCGCCCCGCCATCAGGTAAACCACCGCTCTTTATTATGTTAGACGGAACCTGGCCGGAAGCGCGCAAAATGTTTCGCAAAAGCCCGTGGCTGGACAATTTGCCGCTGATCTCCGTCGACCTTTCGCGCGTATCGGCCTACAGCCTGCGCGAAGTGCACGCCGAAGGGCAGTATTGCACCGCTGAAGTGGCGATTGCGCTGCTCGATTTAGCGAATGATACCCATGCTGCATCGGCACTCAGTGAGCATTTCACCCGCTTTCGTAGCCGCTATCTGGCAGGAAAATCTCAGCATCAGGGCAGCGTCACAGCAGTCGAGACGGAAAACGGTTAAACTCTTACCGTCATTGTCGCGTAAGGAAGACCGGTATGAGCCAACGTGGGCTGGAAGCACTGCTGAGACCCAAATCGATTGCGGTGATTGGCGCATCAATGAAACCTCAGCGCGCCGGTTTTCTGATGATGCAAAACCTGCTGGCGGGTGGTTTCGCGGGCCCGGTATTGCCGGTGACGCCCGCGTGGAAAGCCGTGCTGGGCGTGCTGGCCTGGCCGACGATTGAAAGCCTTCCCTTCTCCCCCGATCTCGCGGTGTTGTGTACCCATGCGCGCCGCAATCTTGAGCTGCTGGAGTCACTGGGCGAAAAAGGCTGCAAAACCTGTATTATTCTCTCCTCCCCTCCGGACCAGTTCAGCGAGCTAAAAGCTTGCGCCGCCCGTTATCAGATGCGACTACTGGGGCCGAACAGCCTCGGGTTACTGGCCCCGTGGCAGGGGCTGAACGCCAGCTTCTCGCCGGTGCCCATCCGCAAGGGCAAGCTGGCCTTTATCTCGCAATCCGCCGCCGTCTCCAACACGATACTGGACTGGGCGCAGCAGCGCGAAATGGGCTTCTCCTATTTTATCGCGCTCGGCGACAGCCTCGATATCGACGTCGACGATCTGCTCGACTATCTGGCGCGCGATAGTAAAACCAGCGCTATTCTGCTGTATCTCGAGCAACTCAGCGACGCACGCCGCTTTGTCTCTGCCGCCCGTAGCGCATCGCGTAATAAGCCCATTCTGGTGATTAAAAGCGGCCGTAGCCCAGCGGCGCAGCGGCTGCTGCACGTGAACTCGGGGATGGATCCGGCCTGGGATGCGGCTATCCAGCGCGCGGGTTTGCTTCGCGTACAGGACACGCACGAACTGTTTTCTGCCGTTGAAACGCTCAGTCATATGCGGCCGCTACGCGGCGAGCGACTCATGATCATCAGCAACGGCGCGGCGCCTGCGGCGCTGGCGTTAGATGAACACTGGGCGCGTAATGGCAAACTGGCCACGCTGAGCGACGAGACGCGCCAGCAGCTTCAACAGCTATTGCCCGATACCGTCGAGGCCAACAACCCGCTGGATTTACGTGATGATGCCAGTATTGGCCACTATCTGGCGGCTGTGAATGTATTGCTGAATAGCCCGGACCTCGATGCGCTGATGGTCATCCACTCACCCAGCGCCACCGCGCCAGGCAGCGAAAGCGCCGCGGCCTTGATTGACCTGATTAAGCAACACCCACGCGGCAACTACATCAGCGTACTGACCAACTGGTGCGGCGAGTATTCATCGATAGAAGCGCGCCGGATGTTCAGCGATGCCGGGATCCCGACCTACCGCACGCCGGAAGGCACCATTACTGCCTTTATGCATATGGTGGAGTACCGGCGCAACCAGAAGCAGCTACGGGAAACCCCGGCCCTACCGCACAGCCTGACCGCCAATACCGGCCAGGCGCATGAATTATTACAGCAGGCGATTGATAACGGCATCAGCGCACTGGACACGCACGAAGTGCGGCCAATTTTAGCCGCTTACGGCCTGAATACGCTTCCCACCTGGATTGCCGCAGACAGCGCCGAGGCTGTACACATTGCTGAGCAGATTGGTTATCCGGTCGCGCTTAAGCTTCGTTCGCCGGACATTCCGCATAAATCGGAAGTTCAGGGCGTCATGCTCTACCTGCGTACCGCCAGCGAAGTGCAGCAGGCGGCGGACGCCATCCTTGACCGTGTAAAAATGACCTGGCCACAGGCACGTATTCACGGGCTGCTGGTGCAAAGTATGGCCAACCGCGCTGGCGCTCAGGAGCTGCGCGTCGTCGTCGAGCACGATCCGGTTTTCGGGCCGCTGATTATGCTGGGGGAAGGCGGTGTGGAATGGCGCGCAGAAGATCAGGCCGCTGTCGCCTTACCGCCGTTGAATATGACGCTGGCGCGCTATCTGGTCATTCAGGCGATTAAAAACAAGAAAATCCGCGGGCGTAGCGCGCTGCGGCCGCTGGATGTTGCGGGGTTGAGCCAACTGCTGGTACAGGTGTCGAACCTGATTGTGGATTGCCCTGAAATTCAGCGGCTGGATATTCACCCGCTGCTTGCCTCTGGCAACGAATTCACCGCTCTGGACGTGACGCTGGATATTGCGCCATTTAGCGGGTCAAGCGAAAGTCGACTGGCGGTGCGGCCTTACCCGCAGCACCTTGAAGAGTGGGTGACTATGAAAAACGGCGAGCGCTGCCTGTTCCGCCCAATTCTGCCGGAAGACGAGCCGCTACTGCAGCAGTTTATCGCCCGGGTGACGAAAGAAGATCTTTATTACCGCTATTTCAGCGAGATCAACGAATTTACCCACGACGATTTAGCCAATATGACGCAGATCGACTACGATCGAGAAATGGCTTTCGTGGCAGTCTATTCGTCAGGCGATCGTACCGAGATCCTGGGAGTGACTCGCGCGATTTCCGATCCCGACAACATTGATGCGGAATTTGCTGTGTTAGTGCGCTCCGACTTGAAAGGTCTGGGGCTGGGTGGGCGTCTGCTGGACAAACTTATTGGCTACACCCGATCCCATGGTTTACAGCGCCTGAATGGTATTACCATGCCAAACAATCGTGGAATGATTGCTCTGGCGAGGAAGCTCGGTTTTGACGTAGATATTCAGCTGGAAGATGGCATTGTCGGGCTGTCATTAAGGCTAAGTGATGACTAAGCTGCTGGAAATGCTGCCCTTACCCGACAGAGATGGTATCATTGACCGCTTACGTCGTCTGCGTGGTACAGAGGACCCTTCACTAAACCAGAGAAGAAACGCACTGTGATGTTGTCAAAATTTAAGCGTAATAAACATCAACAACACCTTGCCCAACTACCCAAGCTTTCACAGTCTGTTGATGATATTGAGTTTTTTTATGCTCCAGCAGATTTTCGTGAAGCGTTGCTCGCAAAAATCGCCAGCGCCACGCGCCGAATCTGTATCGTCGCGTTGTACCTTGAGCAGGACGACGCCGGAAAGATGATTCTGCAAGCCCTGTACGATGCCAAACGTCAACGCCCGGAACTCGATGTTCGCGTGCTGGTTGACTGGCATCGCGCACAGCGTGGGCGCATTGGTGCTGCCGCATCCAATACCAACGCGGACTGGTACTGCCGCACCGCAAAAGAGAACCCAGGTGTCGAGGTTCCCGTTTATGGCGTGCCGGTAAATACCCGTGAAGCGCTCGGCGTACTGCACTTTAAAGGCTTCATCATTGATGACTGCGTGCTGTATAGCGGCGCGAGCATCAATGATGTCTATCTGCATCAGCACGATAAATATCGTTATGATCGCTACCAGTGTATTCGTAATCCGCAGATGGCCGATATCATGTTCAACTGGGTATCGGAGAATCTGGTCGAAGGCCGTGGCGTGAATCGTCTGGACAACACTGAGCGTCCGAAAAGCCCGGAAATCAAAAATGATATCCGCCAGTATCGCCAGGAACTGCGTGATACCAGCTACCATTTCACAGGTAATGCAGGTGATGATGAGCTGACGGTTACGCCGCTGGTTGGTCTGGGGAAAACCAGCCAGCTGAATAAAGCTATTTTCCACCTGATGCCGTGCACCGAAGAAAAGCTCACAATCTGCACCCCTTACTTTAACCTGCCAGCATTGCTGGTCCGCAGCATCATTCGTCTGCTGCGCGAAGGGAAGAAAGTGGAGATTATCGTCGGGGACAAAACGGCGAATGACTTCTATATTCCGGAAAATGAGCCGTTTAAAATTATCGGCGCGCTGCCGTATCTGTACGAGATTAACCTGCGCCGCTTCCTGAGCCGCCTGCAATATTACATCAATACCGATCAGCTGACGGTGCGCCTGTGGAAAGACGGCGATAATAGCTATCACCTGAAAGGGATGTGGGTCGACAACGAGTGGATTCTGCTGACCGGCAATAACCTCAACCCTCGTGCGTGGCGTCTGGATCTGGAAAACGCGGTGCTGATTCACGATCCGAAAAAGCAGCTGGCGTCGATGCGCCAGAAAGAGCTGGATCTAATTCGTAAGCACACAACGGTGGTTAATCACTTCCGCGACCTGCAAAGCATCGCGGACTATCCGGTAAAAGTGCGCAAGCTGATTCGCCGTCTGCGTCGAATTCGTATCGACAGGCTGATTAGCCGTATCCTGTAAACTGAAGCCCCGCACATCGGGGCTTTTTTATGACTGGAGTCTTTATGCTACGCCCTCTTCTGATGTGCACAATGCTGGCGCTCAGCGGTTGCAGCCATATGGCAAACGATAGCTGGAGCGGGCAGGATAAAGCTCAGCATTTTATTGCCTCGGCGATGCTTTCAGCCGCCGGTAATGAGTATGCGCAGCACCAGGGAGTCAGCCGCGATCGCAGCGCGGCGATTGGCCTGATGTTTTCCGTCAGCCTGGGGGCGACGAAAGAGCTCTGGGACAGCCGCCCGGCAGGGAGCGGCTGGAGCTGGAAGGACTTTGCCTGGGACGTTGCCGGCGCCACCACCGGCTATGCGGTGTGGCAGCTCGCGCAACATTAAACTACAGGCGTAGACCTTTTCCTTTGCGATGCAGCTTAAGTGAGACCAGGAAAGCAATCGCCGCCATTACCGTCACATACCAGAAGAAGGCGGTTTCGATACCCGCAGACTTCATCGACAACGCCACGTATTCGGCTGAACCGCCAAACAAGGCGTTAGCCACCGCATAAGACAAGCCTACCCCCAACGCGCGCACCTGCGCCGGGAACATTTCAGCTTTCAGGATCCCGCTAATAGAGGTATAGAAGCTGGTAATAAGCAGCGCGCACATGACTAACGCAAATGCCGCGTACGGTGATGTGACGTTCTGCAGCGCGGAGAGAATCGGCACGGTAAACAGGGTTGCCAGCGCGCCAAAGCAGAGCATCGAGGTACGGCGGCCGACTTTATCCGACAGCAGTCCAAAGAACGGCTGAACCAGCATGTAGACGAACAGCGCGGCAGTCATAATGACGCTTGCCAGATTGGCGCTCATCCCGGCGGTGTTTACGAGATATTTCTGCATATAGGTCGTAAAGGTGTAGAAGCTCAGCGAGCCTGCGGCGGTGAAACCGAGCACCATCACAAATGCCTTGCGGTTACGCCACAGCCCTTTGAATGAACCGGCCTCCTTTAGCGTGCGCGTCTCTTTCTGTGAGGTTTCATCCAGTTGGCGACGCAGCCACAGGGCGACAATCGCCAGTACGGCCCCCAGGGCAAATGGAATTCGCCATCCCCAGGCGTGAAGATCTTCGCTGCTAAGCACATTTTGAAGAATTACCACCACCAGTACAGCCAGCAATTGACCGCCAATCAGCGTGACATACTGGAAGGACGCATAGAAGCCCTTACGACCTTCAACCGCTACCTCACTCATGTAGGTGGCACTGGTACCATACTCGCCGCCGACGGACAGCCCCTGGAACAAACGCGCCAGCAGTAGCAGTGCGGGAGCCCAGGTGCCAATCACGCTGTAGCCCGGCAAACAAGCAATAACTAACGAGCCGAAGCACATCATGCATACGGAAATGAGCATCGAGACCTTACGTCCACGGCGGTCTGCGATGCGGCCAAATAGCCAACCACCGATTGGGCGCATCAGAAAACCCGCGGCGAATACGCCAGCAGTTTGTAGCAGTTGGGTAGTGGTATTGCCTGACGGGAAAAAGATGTGAGCAAAATAGAGGGAACAGAACGAGTAGACGTAGAAATCAAACCACTCAACAAGGTTCCCTGATGATGCCCCGACAATTGCCATCACGCGACGGCGAGTATCGCTGTTGGTCAGCGATTCTTCTGGGGTCACACTGGTTACGGCCATTTGTTAACTCCTGCCAAAAGCGCTCTCCTGCCTTACCGGGCGTACACGTCACGCAGGCAGATATTTTAGTAAATGAAATGTTATATAATTGTTATTTGCAAATTAGTGATGAGAGTCACATTTTCTGTTAGCAGGATCACGATTTAGGATTAGCTGCAGGAGGAATAGAGGGAAATGGAGTGGAAAAAAAGTGGAGTATTGTGCATCACGTGCACATAAGGAGATGTTAGCGCCAACATCCGGCATGTGAGACGGGATCGTACAGACGCAAAAAAGCCCATCCGTCAGGATGGGCTTCTTCACTAATTGATGCCTGGCAGTTCCCTACTCTCGCATGGGGAGACCCCACACTACCATCGGCGCTACGGCGTTTCACTTCTGAGTTCGGCATGGGGTCAGGTGGGACCACCGCGCTACAGCCGCCAGGCAAATTCTGTTTTCAGACCGCTTTATGCGTTCTGATTTAATCTGTAATCAAGCTGAAATCTTCGTCTCTTCGCCAAAACATCTTCGGCGTTGTAAGGTTAAGCCTCACGGTTCATTAGTATCGGTTAGCTCAACGTATCGCTACGCTTACACACCCGACCTATCAACGTCGTCGTCTTCAACGTTCCTTCAGGACCCTTAAAGGGTCAGGGAGAACTCATCTCGGGGCAAGTTTCGTGCTTAGATGCTTTCAGCACTTATCTTTTCCGCATTTAGCTACCGGGCAATGCCATTGGCATGACAACCCGAACACCAGTGATGCGTCCACTCCG
>NZ_JANEWH010000013.1:0-55543 GCF_028069715.1 Kluyvera sp. Awk 3
AGAGACTTGGTATTCATTTTTCGTCTTGCGACGTTAAGAATCCGTATCTTCGAGTGCCCACACAGATTGTCTGATAAATTGTTAAAGAGCAGTTGCGACGCGCTTTAGCGCTCTGTCGCGAGGTGGCGTATATTACGCTTTCCTCTTTCAGAGTCAAGCGTTTATTTCGCTTTTCTCTGTCGAGATTCTCAGGAGAATCCTCGCTGACCCGGCGGCTTGTTTGCCGTTGTTCCGTCTCAGTGGGGCCGCATTATAGGGAGAAATTGAGAACCCGCAAGCAGAAATATAAAAAAACTTTTCGTTCGCTCATTTTCCAGGCAATGCGCCGAATTCACGCCCTATTTGTGCGAAAGTCGCGCGATTTCTTTGGCAAAATCGGCCACCTGCCCCCAATTGGTATAAACCACTTCTTTACTGGTATCCGTTTCACCACCGGTCATCTTCATAATGAGACGAATCATGAAGCGATCGAACCAGCCGTAGCGTGGATAACGCAGCGCCCCGGCAAAAACCGCGCAGGCATCCGGCTGCCATGGCGAACGTAACAGGAACTTACGTGTATAGCTGTTCGTCTGCGGTGAACGTTTCTCCGGCTTACGCGCCACCAGGTTCACCGCGAAGAAAGCGCTCGGTATCGCCTGCAGCGCCGCCGCATGTTTTTTCACGAAGCGATCAAGGGCAGGATGAAAATGCCCATAGCGAATAGACGCACCAATAATGACGCGATCGTACTGCGTCCAGTCGACATGATCCGTCCGATTCAGATCCACCATTGCCGTCTCGACGTCCAGCTCACTCAGTTGTGAACAGAGATAAGCAGCGATTTCGCGCGTCTGCCCATCACGGGTAGAAAAGAGCATTAATGTTTTCAACGCTGACTCCTGTTATTCGCGCCAGAATGTTGGGGTAAACAGCACCAGCAGCGTAAAGACTTCCAGACGACCAAACAGCATGTTCGCGATCAGGATCCACTTCGCCACCGGGTTCATGCTGGCGAAGTTATCCGCCACCACGCCCAGCCCAGGCCCCAGGTTATTAAGCGTCGCCACGACGGAAGCAAACGCCGAGAAATCGTCGACGCCGGTGGCGATGATCGCCAGCATGCTAATAATGAAGACCAGCGCGTAAGCGGAGAAGAATCCCCATACGGCTTCAAGAATACGTTCTGGCAGCGCACGGTTGCCGAGCTTAATGCTATAAACCGCATTCGGGTGGACGAGGCGCTTCAGCTCACGGTTCCCCTGCTTGAACAGCAACAGAATACGAATCACCTTCAGACCACCACCGGTTGAACCGGCGCAACCACCAATAAATGCCGAACACAAAAGAAGAACCGGCAGGAATAGCGGCCAGCGCGCGATGCTATCGGTCGTAAAGCCGGCGGTAGTCGCCATCGACACCACCTGGAAGAAGGCCTGGTTGAGCGTCGTGACCGCCGAGGCATAGATATTATGGAACCACAGCACCAGCGTACAGATCACCACCAGCGTCAGCTGCACACCGATAAACATACGGAATTCCGGGTCGCGCCAGTACACCTTCAGGCTCCGCCCGCTTAATAAAGAGAAGTGCAGGCCGTAGTTACAGCCAGAGATCAGCAGGAAGATGGCAATAATGGTGTTGATGGTTGGACTATCAAAGAAACCCACGCTGGCATCATGCGTCGAGAAGCCGCCGATCGCGATAGTGGCAAAACTGTGGCCGATCGCATCAAACGCCGGCATCCCGGCAAACCACAGTGCCAACGCGCAGGCTACGGTCAGCAGAACATAGATAAGCCACAGGGTTTTCGCCGTTTCAGCGATACGCGGGCGCATCTTGTTGTCTTTTAGCGGCCCGGGCATTTCGGCTCTATAGAGCTGCATCCCCCCGACGCCGAGGATAGGCAGAATCGCCACCGCCAGCACAATGATCCCCATCCCACCGAACCATTGCAGCATTTGCCGATAGAAGAGTATCGCGTGAGGTAATGAATCCAGCCCCACCAGCGTGGTCGCCCCGGTCGTGGTTAAGCCCGAGAACGATTCAAAGAACGCGTCGGTCACCGTCAGGTTCGGCTGCTCGGAGAATATAAACGGCAGCGCACCCACGCTGCCCAGTACCGTCCAGAACAGGACGACAATCAGAAAGCCTTCGCGCGATTTCAGCTCGCGTTTTTCACGACGGTTTGGCCACCACAGCAGGGAACCAATCACCAGCGCGACGAAAAAGGTCTGGGTAAATGCGCGCCCGGCGCCATCGCGGTAAATCAAAGCCACTAATCCCGGCAGGATCATTGTCCCCGAGAATAAGATGACCAGAAGTCCAACAATTCGAGTAATGGCACGAAACTGCATGTCCGGCGCGTCCTTTGATAATCAATAAAGTCAGGAGGGGGATTATTCGTCAATCGCTAACAAATGCAATGAACCACGGCTAAAATCGGCCAGCCTTGCGGAAAAATCCGCCACTTTCGCCTGCGGAAGCGCCACGCGAAGCTGTACCGAGGCCTGATAGTCGCTGTCGACTATCAGGCCCGCATATTGCTCCACCAGCCCCTCAACGCCCGCCAACTGTCCGTATTCGCATAGCAAAGTATATTCGGTTAACGGCGTTTTGATCTCCGTCGACAGCAGATTCAGTGCCTGCTGCACCCCACCGCCATAGGCTTTCACCAACCCACCGGTGCCCAATAAGATACCGCCGTAGTAGCGCACCACTACGGCGGTAATTTCACCGATGCCGCTGCCCATCAGCTGAGCCAGCATCGGTTTACCGGCCGTGCCCGCCGGTTCACCGTCATCAGAGAAACCCAGTTGCTGCGAGTCGTCCGGCCTACCCGCTACCCACGCCACGCAATGGTGACGGGCATCCGGGTGTTCAGCGCGAACCGACTCGACGAACGCTTTGGCCGCTTCCACCCCGTCGGTATGTGCCAACAGGGTGATAAAACGGCTCTTCTTGATCTCTTCAACGAAGGTGACCGGCTCCGCCGGTATTCGCCAGCTTTCCATTACGCCAGCTTCAGGTCACGCGTCATATTTTCGATGTTGTTCTCGTGGATCACCACGTTATCTTCAATACGAATGCCGCCAAACGGCTTCAGCGCTTCGATTTTCTGCCAGTTGAAGTGCTTGCTGAACTGGCCTTCGCGCCACGGCGCAAGCAGTGATTCAATGAAGTAGATACCGGGCTCGATGGTCAACACCATGCGCGGCTCCAGCACTCGGGTACAACGCAGATACGGATATTTGGACGGCGCTGCCAGGTGGGTACCGCTATCATCCTGCATAAAGCCCCCAACATCATGCACCTGCAGACCTAGCGGGTGACCAATACCGTGTGGCATAAATGGCCCGGTCAGATCGTTCTCGACCATTGCTTCTTCGCTCATGTCGGTGACGATCTGATGTTTACGCAGCAGTTTGGCAATGCGCTGATGGAACTGAATGTGGTAATCCACATAGCTGGTCCCCGCTTTCATGGTGGCGATCAGCGCCAGTTGCTCGGCGTTGACGTCTTTTACCAGGTGCGCGTAGTCGTTATCGCTGTGCGCAGCCCAGGTACGGGTCAGGTCAGCGGCATAACCGTTGTATTCCGCGCCT
This sequence comes from Kluyvera sp. Awk 3, assembly GCF_028069715.1. NCBI lineage: Bacteria > Pseudomonadati > Pseudomonadota > Gammaproteobacteria > Enterobacterales > Enterobacteriaceae > Kluyvera > Kluyvera sp. Awk 3. The sequence goes on from NZ_JANEWH010000013.1 coordinate 3,585, forward strand.
GCGTCCAGCAGGAAGCTGCGCATTTCCGATGGCGCGCGGTGATCCAGCTTGGTGTAGTGCAACACAGCCGCATGTTCGTTCAGTGCCACGATGTTGCCGTACGGTACATCGGTATCACGGTGGCCGGTAGCGGTCAGATACGCGAGGTTGATATCAAACTCGCTCATGCCGGAACGGAACGCTTCTTCCGCCGCACGGTGGCCATTAACCGCCATCTTCTGCGCTTCGCGCATGCACGCCAGTTCGTAATCTGTTTTATAGGAGCGATAGTAGTGCAGGTAATCAATAACCCCTTTCGGGTTAATGTTGTTCGCCGCAATACCTAAGCCCAGCGCACGCTCCGGAACCGGACCGATATAGCCGATATTGTCACGGGCAGCGGGCAGTTGGCTGCCGATACCGTCTGCTTTCGGCAGTGCGATAACCTCAACATCCTCCGTCCAGAATGAGGTCGGCAGGGGTTCAACGTTATGCCAGTAATCGACCGGCAGGTAGAACCACAGCTTAGGTTTATTGACGCCGTCCACCAGCAGCCAGCAGTTAGGTACCTGAGTCACGGGCACCCAGGCTTTAAACTGCGGGTTAACCTTGAACGGGTACGCGTGGTCATCCAGAAAAACATTCATCAGCTCGCCAGAGTGGATAAGCAGCGCATCAAGCTTAAAACGCTCGAGTGCGTTACGCGCCCGCTCTTGTAAGGTAACAATATGATTTTTATAAAGTGCGGCCAGTGATTCCATTATTTACCCTTCTGAATTTATTGCCCTTTAGTCCCCGCATAGTAGCACACCTCATTGATCCTGCGTGATTTCCCCCGGACGTGATCCGACCAGCAAATATTTAAAGTCTTATTTGCATTTATTTAACACAAAATACACACTCGAGTTTATCTGGTATGACCAGATCATATTGCTGGATTCAGGAGACTGACATGCTCTACAAAGGCGACACCCTGTACCTCAACTGGCTGGAAGATGGCATTGCCGAACTGGTGTTCGATGCCCCTGGCTCAGTTAACAAGTTAGATACCGCAACCGTAGCCAGCCTCGGCCAGGCGCTCGACGTCCTCGAAAAACAAAAAGAGCTGAAGGGGCTGCTGCTGCGCTCTGAAAAGGCGGCCTTTATTGTCGGCGCGGATATCACCGAATTCCTTTCGCTGTTCCTGGTACCAGAAGAACAGTTCAGCCAGTGGCTGCATTTCGCCAACAGCGTGTTTAACCGTCTGGAAGATCTGCCGGTCCCGACGATTTCCGCCGTTAACGGCTATGCGCTGGGCGGCGGCTGCGAATGCGTACTGGCGACCGACTATCGTCTGGCCACGCCTGACCTGCGCATCGGCCTGCCGGAAACCAAGCTGGGCATTATGCCGGGCTTCGGCGGCTCCGTGCGTCTGCCGCGTCTGTTAGGAGCCGACAGCGCGCTGGAAATCATCGCCGCCGGTAAAGACGTCGGTGCCGAACAGGCACTGAAAATCGGTCTGGTCGACGGCATCGTTAAACAGGAAAAACTGTTCGACGGCGCGCTGGCGGTCCTGCGTCAGGCGATTAACGGCGACCTCGACTGGAAAGCAAAACGCCAGCCGAAACTGGAACCGCTCAAGCTCAGCAAAATTGAAGCCACCATGAGCTTCACCATTGCTAAAGGCATGGTGATGCAAACTGCGGGCAAACACTATCCGGCGCCGATCACGGCGGTGAAAACCATCGAGGCGGCGGCCCGCTTTGGCCGCGAAGAAGCGCTGAATCTGGAAAACAAAAGTTTTGTTCCACTGGCCCATTCTAATGAAGCCCGTGCGCTGGTCGGTATTTTCCTCAACGACCAATACGTAAAAGGTCAGGCAAAGAAACTGACCAAAAACACCGAACCGCCGAAACATGCTGCCGTGCTTGGCGCGGGCATCATGGGTGGCGGGATCGCTTACCAGTCCGCCTGGAAGGGCGTGCCGGTGATCATGAAGGATATCAATGAAAAATCGCTGACTCTCGGAATGACGGAAGCCAGCAAGCTGCTCAACAAACAGCTGGAGCGCGGCAAAATCGACGGTCTGAAGCTGGCCGGAGTGATCTCCACCATTCAGCCGACGCTGGATTACGCCGGTTTTGATCGCGTTGACGTGGTTGTTGAAGCCGTCGTGGAAAACCCGAAGGTCAAGAAAGCGGTGCTGGCAGAAACCGAGCAGAAGGTGCGCCCGGATACCGTGCTAGCTTCTAACACCTCGACCATTCCCATCGGCGAGCTGGCCGATGCGCTGGAACGCCCGGAAAACTTCTGCGGCATGCACTTCTTTAACCCGGTGCACCGTATGCCGCTGGTTGAGATCATCCGTGGCCAGAAAACCTCAGAAAGCACCATTGCGAAAGTCGTCGCCTGGGCGAGCAAGATGGGCAAAACGCCGATCGTGGTCAACGACTGCCCCGGTTTCTTCGTCAACCGCGTGCTGTTCCCGTACTTTGCTGGCTTCAGCCAGCTGCTGCGCGACGGCGCGGACTTCCGCAAGGTTGATAAAGTGATGGAGAAACAGTTCGGTTGGCCGATGGGTCCGGCTTATCTGCTCGACGTGGTGGGTATTGATACCGCCCACCATGCACAGGCAGTCATGGCAGCCGGTTTCCCGCAGCGTATGCAGAAAGATTACCGCGACGCTATCGACGCGCTGTTTGAAGCAAGCCGCTACGGCCAGAAAAATGGTCTGGGCTTCTGGCGCTATAAAGAAGACAGCAAAGGCAAGCCGAAGAAAGAAGAAGATGCTGCAGTGGACGGCCTGCTGGCCGACGTTAGCCAGCCGAAGCGCGACTTCAGCGACGACGAGATTATTGCTCGTATGATGATCCCGATGGTCAATGAAGTGGTGCGTTGCCTGGAAGAAGGCATCATCGCCAGCCCGGCGGAAGCCGATATGGCGCTGGTCTACGGCCTGGGCTTCCCTCCGTTCCACGGTGGCGCGTTCCGCTGGCTGGATACGCTTGGCAGCGCGAAGTATCTCGATATGGCTCAGCAGTATCAGCACCTTGGCCCGCTGTACGAAGTACCGGCCGGTCTGCGAGACAAGGCGCGCCATAACGAAGCGTATTATCCCCCGGTTGAGCCAGCCCGCCCGGCTGGTGAGCTGAAAACGGCTTAAGGAGTCACGATGGAACAGGTTGTTATTGTTGATGCAATTCGTACCCCGATGGGCCGCTCGAAAGGGGGCGCGTTCCGTAACGTGCGTGCGGAGGATCTCTCCGCGCACCTGATGCGTAGCCTGCTGGCGCGTAACCCGGCGCTGGAAGCGGCGGCCATCGACGACATCTACTGGGGCTGCGTACAGCAGACGCTGGAGCAGGGTTTTAACATCGCCCGTAACGCGTCTCTGCTGGCGGAAATCCCGCATTCAGTACCGGCAGTCACCGTTAACCGTCTGTGTGGTTCCTCAATGCAGGCGCTGCACGATGCGGCGCGGATGATCATGACCGGTGATGCGCAGGTCTGTATGGTCGGCGGCGTAGAACACATGGGCCACGTGCCGATGAGCCATGGCGTTGATTTCCACCCGGGGATGAGCCGCAATGTGGCGAAAGCCGCGGGGATGATGGGCCTGACGGCGGAAATGCTTTCCCGTATGCACGGCATCAGCCGTGAAATGCAGGATGCCTTCGCCGCGCGTTCCCACGCCCGCGCCTGGGCAGCCACGCAGTCCGGTGCCTTTAAGAATGAAATCATTCCTACCGGTGGCCACGATGCGGATGGTGTGCTCAAGCAGTTTAACTACGACGAAGTGATCCGTCCGGAAACCACCGTTGAGGCGTTATCCACTCTTCGTCCCGCGTTTGACCCAGTTACCGGTACCGTGACCGCAGGGACCTCTTCCGCTCTCTCCGATGGCGCCTCTGCCATGCTGGTGATGAGCGAAAGCCGCGCCCGCGAGCTGGGATTAACCCCGCGCGCGCGCATCCGCTCAATGGCGGTGGTCGGCTGCGATCCGTCGATCATGGGCTACGGTCCGGTTCCGGCCTCAAAGCTGGCGCTGAAAAAAGCGGGTCTGAGCACAAGTGATATCGATCTGTTTGAGATGAACGAAGCCTTTGCCGCGCAGATCCTGCCGTGTATTAAGGATCTGGGGCTGATGGAGCAGATCGACGAGAAGATCAACCTCAACGGTGGCGCGATCGCCCTGGGTCACCCGTTAGGCTGTTCCGGTACGCGCATCACCACCACCCTGCTTAACCTGATGGAACGCAAAGACGCTCAGTTTGGTCTGGCGACAATGTGTATCGGTTTAGGTCAGGGGATCGCGACGGTTATCGAGCGCGTATAAAAAAACGCGCCCCGGAAACTGGGGCGCGCAGTATATCGCTATTGTAGGCCGGGCAAGCGAAGCGCCCCCGGCAAATAACGCCGGATGGTGACGCAAAACGTCTTATCCGGCCTACAACACAACAAAGTTTAGTTGCCGTTCTTCCCGCCTGTCAGGGGCGGGTTTTTTACCTATCGCACGGTGCGAAATAGTAATGAAAAATGTAATAACATCATTTAAATCAGTCAATTACATTTATAGCTAAATTCGCGAACGTCCTCACAATCTCCCCTGTCTCATCTGTACAGAAAGGCATCGCCACGTGCAGGATTGCCCGCATCGAATAATATTTATTCAAGGTGATGTTATGGAAAACATTGATGTAATCATTGTTGGCGGTGGGTTCTCCGGCTGTATCGCCGCCATCGCCGCCGCGCGCAACCAAGCCAGGACAGTGGTCGTTGAAGCCAGCGCCTGCCCAGGCGGATCGCTAACCACCAATGGCGTGAATCCGATGATGACCTTTCATGCCGGTGATAATCAGGTTATCCGCGGTATTACGGAAGAACTGATTTCGCGGCTCAAACGGCAGGGAAAATCCCCTGGACACCTCCCGGACCCAAGCCGTTTCACCCCCACCTACACACCGTTCGACGCCGAAGCGATGAAGCACGAACTGGAGCTGATGATTACCGAAGCCGGAGGCCAGATTCTCTACCATGCCATGCTCGCGGATGTATCTCAGTCCGACAGACGGCTACACGGCATTACGGTTTGCACGCAGTCCGGACTCATGCACCTCAGCGGTAACATGTTCATCGACGCCAGCGGAAACGCTGCGCTGGCGGCAAAAGCGGGCGTTCCACTGGACAAAGGTCGCCCCTCCGATGGCAAAGCGCAGCCGATGACAATGACCATGAAAATGGTCAACGTTGATCGGGAAAAGCTCCGCCGCTATATGCTGGCGAACATCGTTACGCTGAATAACCACTACCAGAGAGACTGCATCGAACTCGCCCCCCGACTCGCCTGCCATGGTTTTGTGGCTGAATTTGCCGCCGCTAAGGCTGCTGGGGAGCTCGATATCCCGCGCGAAGACGTGCTGATTTTTGAAACCAATACGCCCGGTGAGTTTGTTTTCAATACCAGCCGTATTCTTGACCACGACGCCACCGACCCCTGGAGCCTGAGCGATGCCGAGTTTATCGGCCGTCAACAATGTCGACAGCTAGAACAATTTGCCCGCAAGCGGCTTCCCGGTTTTGAGCAAGCAACCGTTGTCCAGACCGGTCCCAGCGTTGGTATCCGCAGCTCGTGCCAGATTCAAGGCTGCTATCAGCTCACCGCCGACGACCTGCTGGCGCAAACTCGCTTCGCCGACACCATCGCAATATCAGGCTACCCCATTGATATTCACAGTCCTGACGGCGAAGGAACACAGCATGGCAAATTGCCCGAAGGGGGGATGTACGGTATTCCATGGCGCACACTGATTACCCCATCACTGGATAACCTGATCGTGGTCGGCCGCTGTATATCCGCCACTTTTGAAGCCCAGGCGGCCATTCGCACGACCCCGACCGTTGGCGCTATCGGTCAGGCAGGCGGCATCGCCGCAGCCCTCTCGGTACAGCAACGGCTCAGCGTCCATCAACTTCCCATCGCCCAGTTGCAGGATACCATTCGCCAGCAGCACGGATATCTCGACTTTTAAGGACCCGCTATGGAGACGTTATATCTCATCCAGGTTTGTGCATTATTGCTGATCTTCCTGCTTTTCTCCGGGCTGATGATGAGCCGCAGAATGCCCGCGATTCTGGCACTGCCGCTGATGGCTATTCTGATGCCGCTGGTCGCGGGCGTTCCACTTTTCAGTAAGGACCCAACGACCTACACGATCGCCAATAACGTTCTGACTCAGGGCTCGCTGCGCCTTGGCGCAACCATCATGGCGCTGATTTTTGGCGCCTGGTTTGGCGAAGCGCTGAAAAAAGTTGGCATTACCGAAGCGCTGGTACGTAAAGCCGCAGAGCTATCCGGTGACAAACCTCTGGTGATGGCGATTATTTTCTTCGCCATTAGCACCGTGATTTTCTCCTCCAGCGATGGCCTCGGTATGGTGATTCTGGTCGGTAGCATTGTCATTCCCATTTTGCTGACCGCCGGTCTGTCGCCAATGTCCTGCTGCGTTGTGCTGCTCTCTTCTCACTCTATCGGCGGTCTATTCTCCGTCGGCAGTTGGGCGATGATGCACGATTTATACGGTATTCCCATCGCCGACATCGTCCGTTACACCATGCTGTTTATTATCCCGCCAACGGTGGTGTATCTGGGGATGGTTATCTGGCTGGTCAAACGCGACGCTGTAGTGCGTAAAGCCTGGGCAATGCCAACTACCGAAACGCTGGGTGAGCGTAAACGTATCAGCGATATTGCACTGATCTCCCCCCTGGTGCCCGTCGCGCTGATCTTCTGTTTTAGCCTTGATGTCATACCGGCTATCTGCCTGAGTCTGTTGATTTGTCTGCTGCTGGCTCGCCCCAAACGCCCCACGCATGTGCTGGTCGGCAGCCTTATTGAAGGGATTCAGAATGTGGCGGGAGCCATCGGTTTAATGGTCGGAATTGGCATATTACTCAATGCGGTGACCGCGCCGCAGGTCAGTGCGTTGCTCAAACCGCTTATCGGCGGGATTGTCCCCGGCTCGATGTGGATGTATATCCTGCTCTTTTCCCTGCTCAGCCCGCTCGCGCTCTATCGCGGCCCGCTCAATAGCTACGGTCTTGGCAGCGGCATCGGCGTCTTGATGATGCATGGCGGACTCTCTCCGCTGGCCACCATGCTCGCACTACGGGCGACATCGCTGGTACAGGGGCTTTCCGATCCCACCAATACCCACAACGTCTGGGCTTCTGACTTCACTAAGGTCGACGTAAACAGCATTCTGCGCCAGACCCTGCCGTGGGCGATGGTCGCAGTACTGATCTCCATGGTTATGGCGGGCGTCATCGCCTATTAAGGAGCCGCTATGGCGACAAAAAAATACCGCATCGGCATTGATGTGGGTGGCACATTTACGGATGCAGCGGTCATTGATAACGACACGTTTGAACTGGTCGCGAAAAAAAAGATCCCCACTACGCACCATCATCCGCATGGCGTAGCGCATGGCATTATTGTCATCATTCAGCAGTTGCTGGCGGAAAACCACCTTTCACCGCAGGAAGTCAGCTTTATCGCCCATGGTACCACGCAGGCAACCAACGCCTTGCTGGAGGGGGATGTCGCCAAAGTGGGTATTCTGGCGATGGGCAGCGGCCTGGAGGGTAAAAGCGCGCGCAAAGAAGCGACGATTGAGAATATCCCTCTGGCGAACAACAAGTATCTTCAGACCTGCAATTGCTTTCTCGACACCCGGCAAATGGACGATAACACGATTCGGGCTGCGATTGACGAACTGCGCCACCAGGGGGCGGAGGTCATTGTTGCCTCTGAAGCCTACAGCGTAGACGATCCCCGCAATGAGCTACGCGTCATGGCGCTCGCCACGCAAATGGGGCTTTGCGCCACCGCCGGGCACGAGATTAGCCAACTGTACGGTTTGAAAACTCGCACCCGTACCGCCGTGGTCAATGCCAGCCTGATCCCCCGCATGCTGGAAACAGCCAATATGACCGAACAGGCGATAAAGGCCGCCGGTATTAGCTCGCCATTGATGATCATGCGCTGTGATGGCGGGGTGATGAACATTGACGAAGTCCGTAAACGCCCCATTCTGACTATGCTATCAGGACTGGCCGCTGGCGTGGCTGGCGCGCTGATGTATGAGAAAGTCTCCGACGGCATTTTCTTTGAGGTTGGCGGCACCAGTATTGATATCTCGGTGATCAAAAACGGTAAAGTCATGATTCAGAATGCCCAAGTCGGCGGGCATCGCACCTACCTGCGTTCACTGGATGTGCGCACGCTGGCGATTGCGGGCGGCAGCATGATCGTTGTCGAAAATGGTAGGCTCGCCATGACCGGTCCGCGCAGCGCGCACATTGCAGGGTGCGATTACGAATGCTTTGCCGCAGAAGGAACCTTCGATAACTCGCCTACGCTTGAGTTTATCGCCCCACTGCCCGGCGACCCGCCAACCTATGCAGCCATCCAGACCTCTCAGGGCAAGCGTTACGCACTAACGCTGGCGGGTGCCGCGAACCTGCTGGGCTATATTCCCGCCGGTGATTACGCTGCGGGAAACCAGACCTGTACACGGGCTGCCTGGCAACTCCTGGGCCAATCGCTGGGGTTAAGCGCAGAGCAGACCGCGCGTCAGGCGCTGGATATCGCCATCGCCAACGTGATGGTTGTGGTGGATGAAATGATACGGGAGTACCAGCTCGATCGACACTTCATTACTCTGGTCGGCGGCGGAGGGAGCGGGTCTGTGCTGATACCGGCAATGGCGGAGAAAACCGCCATGAAATACAATCTCGCCCGCAACGCGCCCTATATCTCAACTATCGGCGTTGGCATGGCGATGGTGCGGGAGACACTGGAAAAAAGCGTCGTAAACCCTGATGACACTGCGATCAAAAAAATTCGCGCGGAGGTGCTGGAGCGCATTGTGCAATCAGGCGCAAACGAAGCGACAGTCGATATCAGCATTGAAATTGATCAACAGAAAAACATCCTGCGCGCCATTGCCACTGGCGCCACCGAACTTCGACACAAAACCGCGTTGAATAAAACGCTGTCCGTCGAACAGCTACGGCAGATCGCCGCTGAATCCGTCAACCTTGAAGCTCACGCCATGATCATCACCTGCCAGACCGGGCGCTGGTCATTGTTCTGCGGCACCTATGAGAAAAAAAGCTGTTTTGGCCTACTGAAGAAACGAATCGCCCGCCTGAGCGTTGTCGACCGGGAGGGCGTTGTACGTCTGAAAAAGGAGAACGCCAATTGGCTACTTTTCCAGCGCGGAGAAATCGCCTCGCACTTCGCCGAGTTTATTGATAACAACACGCGCTATTCCGAGGCCAATGCCGCTATCCCCCGCGCATATCTCTTCTGGAAAGAAAAGATGCTCGACCTGAGCGGTATGCAAACCAAAGATCAGATGTTGTCGATTATCGAGATGGAGTTGGAAATGGAAGAGCCGCAGCAATCCATCGTCGCGATTGCCTGGCAATAAGGAGAGAAATGGAAGCGGAACACCGCGATCGGGCGCTCGCCTGGTTGGATCTGCGGCGCGATGCCGTATTCAACAAAATACCCATCGCCAGGCGTCGCTATTATTTAGAGCACGCGCTGGCGGCGGGCGAAAAAGCGGCAGCTAATCTGCCGCATCGGGATCTTGAGCGGCTATACGCGGAAAATGACATCAGTATCAAACTGGCAACGCACGGCGGCGTCTTTTTTAGCGCCCGCTTACGCGCTCAACTGGAGTACAGCAAAGCTCAGCGCCGACGCCAGGTGACGTTATATCAGCCCTCCCTGGACAGCCTACGAGCCAGCTGCGCGCAAATGGGATACGCCATGAGCGAACGGGAAATTATCCATATTCACCTCGCTCACGAATTCTTTCATTTTCTTGAGCATCACCATTATCAACCCGTGCCCGCCACGCTGGACAAAGTCTGTCATTTTGCGTTTGGCCCCTGGCGTAGCTATACAACGGTTATGGCCACTTCGGAGATTGCTGCCCATCGATTTTGCCAGCATCTGAACGGTCTGCCGTTTTACCCGAGCTGGTTTGATTGGCTATGGTTAATTGATAACGGTAAATGCACTGCGCAACAACGAGATGCGCTGCTGGCAGCAGCGTGGAACGAACTACAGCAAATATGACAAGGCCGATTCATCGAACCGGCCTGAGGAGCGTTAAATAAACGCAAACGCATCGCCGAACAGGCGGTCTTCACGCGCCTGACGTTCATTGCAGAACAGGTCACGCGCGATTTTCGCCATTTCAAAGCGGCCAGCGATATAGATATCGTGCTCCGCCAGCGTACCGTAGTCCTGCAGCACCGCAGTGAGCACCGTACCAGAACGCCCACGCCACTCTTCTTCAGGCTGCTCAACCACCGGCACCACGCGCAGGTTAGGATGATTCACCGACAGTGCTTCCAGCTCGGAGAGATCGTAAAGATGCTTCTCTTCGCGGCCACCCCAGTAGATCGCCACGTCGCGATTCGGGTTACGCGCCAGCGCGGTCAGCAGAATGGAGCGTACGTAGGAGAAGCCCGTACCGCCGGCAATCAGCACCAGCGGACGATCGTCTTCATCACGTAACCAGGCCTCGCCGTGCGGGATATCTACCACCACTTCGCGGTCTTTGAGGATGCGGTCCATCACGGCCATTGCGTACAGGTTCAGCTCAGAAGCACCAATGTGCAACTCGATAAACGCCTTTTCATCCGGCGTTGAGGCCATGGAGAACGGACGCTTATCGCGCTCGTCCATCACCACCATCAGATACTGTCCGGCACGAAATGAGAAGGCAGCTTCGGGTACTAAACGAACGCGATATACCGTATCGGTAATGGCATCCACCGAGGTCACTTTACAGCTTAAGGTTGTCATGCGCTCCCTCTGTCGGGTCTTTTCCCCCATCCTCATTCACGCGGTCGGCGCAACGCCCACGGCGTGAAATCTTCCGGGGTGGGTTATCATTTATTGTCGGAAAATATGGCCAGCTCGTCCCAGATCTCATCAATACGCGCCGTAACGGCGGGATCTTTCTTAATTGGACGGCCCCATTCGCGCTGGGTTTCCCCAGGCCATTTGTTGGTGGCGTCCAGCCCCATTTTCGACCCCAGGCCGGAAACCGGCGAGGCGAAATCCAGATAATCAATCGGCGTATTCTCTACCAGCACGGTATCCCGCGCGGGGTCCATACGAGTAGTGATCGCCCATATCACATCGTTCCAGTCACGCGCGTTGACGTCATCATCGCAGACAATCACGAATTTTGTGTACATAAACTGGCGTAAAAACGACCACACGCCCATCATTACGCGTTTTGCGTGCCCAGCATACTGTTTTTTCATCGTCACGACGGCAAGGCGATATGAGCACCCTTCCGGCGGCAGATAAAAATCAACGATTTCCGGGAACTGCTTTTGCAAAATAGGCACGAAGACTTCATTCAGCGCTACGCCCAGCACCGCCGGCTCATCCGGCGGACGCCCGGTATAGGTGGAGTGGTAAATCGCGTCTTCACGCTGGGTAATGTGGGTGACGGTAAACACCGGGAAGCTGTCCACTTCGTTGTAGTAACCGGTGTGATCGCCATAGGGGCCTTCCGGCGCCATTTCGCCAGGCTCAATGTAGCCTTCGAGGACAATCTCGGCGCTGGCTGGCACTTCCAGATCGTTGGAAAGACACTTCACCACTTCCGTTTTCGTCCCGCGTAGCAAACCCGCGAACGCGTACTCAGAAAGCGTGTCCGGTACCGGCGTCACCGCGCCAAGAATGGTTGCCGGGTCTGCGCCCAGCGCGACCGATACCGGGAAACGTTCGCCCGGATGTGCAGCGCACCACTCCTGGAAATCCAGCGCGCCGCCGCGATGCGACAGCCAGCGCATAATTAATTTGTTTTTGCCAATCACCTGCTGACGATAGATGCCCAGGTTCTGCCGCTCTTTATGCGGACCACGGGTCACCGTCAGACCCCAGGTAATGAGCGGTGCCGCATCTTCCGGCCAACAGGTCATCACCGGAATGCGCGAGAGATCGACATCGTCGCCGGAGAGAACTTTCTGCTGGCAAGGCGCGCCGCGCAGGCGCTTAGTCGGCATGTTCAACACCTGTTTGAACTGCGGCAATTTGTCGAACAAGTCGCGGAAACCTTTTGGCGGCTCCGGTTCCTTCAGGAAGGCTAAGAGTTTACCCACTTCACGTAACGCGCTGACGTCTTCCTGCCCCATACCCAGCGCCACGCGCTTGGGGGTGCCGAACAGGTTGCACAGCACCGGCATGTCATAACCTTTAGGATTTTCAAACAGCAGCGCTGGCCCACCCGCACGCAGGGTGCGATCGGCAATTTCGGTAATTTCCAGATGGGGATCAACCGGGAGGCTAATACGTTTTAGTTCACCCTGCTGTTCGAGTATGGTCAGAAAGTCGCGTAGGTCATGGTATTTCATGGGGTAATTCTTGGCCTCCTGGTAAGCGCCTTAGTATACGGCGAATGGTCCTTCGATGCTGTATTTTTGTTAAATTAGCGTGAATTAAAGCTGTCATAATCAACATCGCGATCTGCCCGCACTTTTGCTATGCTTCCGCGCTAACGAGTGGAAAGAGTCATTATGCAAGCCTGGTATTTACTGTACTGCAAACGCGGGCAACTTCAGCGCGCCCAGGAACATCTTGAGAGACAGGCGGTAAACTGCCTGACGCCGATGATCACCCTGGAAAAAATAGTGCGCGGCAAGCGCACCTCGGTTAGTGAGCCGCTGTTCCCGAACTATCTGTTCGTGGAATTTGACCCGGAGGTGATTCACACCACCACAATTAACGCCACCCGCGGCGTCAGCCATTTTGTCCGCTTTGGGATGAGTCCGGCAACCGTGCCATCTTCGGTCATCCATCAGCTCTCAATCTATCAACCTGATGATATCACCGACCCGGAAACACCCTATCCGGGCGACAGCGTGGTCATTACCGAAGGTGCGTTCGAAGGGCTGAAGGCCATCTTTGCCGAGCCTGACGGCGAAGCACGCTCTATGCTGCTGCTTAACCTGCTGAACAAGCAAATTAAGCAGAGCGTCAAAAACACCGATTTCCGCAAGGCCTGAACTAAAAGTCGATCTTCAATAGCCGTTTGGCGTTACTGTCCGTAACGGCTTCCAGCCACTGTGCGTCTTCCCCACGCCATTCGGCCACGCGTGACAGAATATGCCGTACGTAGGCCGGCTCGTTACGACGCGATGCCGGTTTCGGCGTCATGTCGCGCGGCAACAGATACGGCGCATCGGTCTCCAGCAGCAGGCGATCCGCGGGGATCGTCGGCAGCAGTTCTCGCAGTTCCTGACCGCGACGCTCATCGCAGACCCAGCCGGTGATGCCAATCATCAGGCCCCGGTCCAGGCACTGCTGCGCTTCTTCACGCGTGCCTGTAAAGCAGTGCAACACTGCACCCGGCAAATGGTCGAGCCACGGCTCCAGCAGCGCGAGGAAACGCTCGTGAGCATCGCGGCAGTGCAAAAATACCGGCATACCCAGCTCGGCGGCCATCGCCAACTGAGCGCTAAACGCGATTTCCTGCTCGGCTGGCGTGGAGAAGTTGCGGTTGAAGTCCAGGCCGCACTCGCCCACAGCCACGACTTCGGGCTTGTTCACCAGCGCATAGATGGCGTCCGCTACCTCCGGCGACCAACTGCTGCTGTCATGTGGATGAACGCCTGCCGTTGACCAACAGCCTTCAAAGCGTTCCGCTAGCCGCTGTGCTTCTTCGCTCTCATGGCGGTTGGTTCCGGTCAGCAGCATGCCGTGCACGCCCGCGGCCCGTGCTCGCGCGACCACCTCATCACGATCGCGCGCGAACTGTGAACTGGTCAAGTTAACACCGATATCAAACATCCTTGCCCCCATATGACAACCGCCCTTACGGGCGGTTGGTTATTCTTCAGTTTGTTCCGCTTCCGCGTCTTCGTCACGCGTGAGTCGCTTGCCCGCGTAGAAACGAGAGAAGAAGACCCCCACTTCAAACAGACAGTACATCGGGATAGCCAGCAGCGTCTGCGAGAACACGTCCGGCGGCGTCAGCAGCATGCCGACCACAAACGCGCCAACCAGCACGTAAGGGCGCTTCTTGCGCAGATCGTCCGGCGTGGTCACGCCGACCCAGCACAACAGAACGATAGCAACGGGCACCTCAAACGACACGCCGAAAGCAATAAACAGCGACATGACAAAATCGAGATAGCTCTTGATATCCGTTGAGACCAGCACCCCTTCCGGCGCGGTATGCGTCAGGAAGCCAAAGGCCAGCGGGAACACCACAAAGTAGGCAAACGCCATGCCGATATAAAACAGCAGGGTGCTGGACACCAGCAACGGCACCACCAGACGACGTTCATGCTTATACAGCGCAGGGGCAACAAACGCCCATACCTGGTACAGAATAACCGGCGCGGAGAGGATCAGCGAAACCATAAAGGTCAGCTTGATCGGCGTGAAAAACGGCGATGCCACGTCGGTGGCGATCATCGTCGCGCCAACCGGCATCTGTTTAATCAGCGGCGCGGAGACCAGCTGATAGATATCGTTGGCGAAGTAAACCAACGCCAGGAAAATGACGAGAACCGCGATGATGCAGTTGAGCAGGCGCTTGCGCAGCTCAATCAAATGAGCGATCAGCGGTTGAGTATCTTCTACGCTCATGTTTACGATTTATCACTCGATGCGGGGGAGGATTCAGGAGCAGCGGCAGCAGAGACTTTCTCTTTCTCTGCCGGTTTCACCACCTCGGACTCCGGTACTTCGGCAGGCTTAGCCACCGGCTCTTCAGCGTGCGTCGCCTGCGGTTCAGCCGCCTGCGATGGCTCAACGGCTTTATCCTTCGCCACCGGGTTATGGATGGTATTGGCCTCGTCGCTCGCCTTTTCAGGATCATGCATCGAATAGGACCGTTTCATCGACTCAGCCGCTTCACGCAGTTCATCCATGGAAGCCTTAAGTTCAGGCGTCAGGCTATCCAGACTTGCTTTCTCCACTTTCTTCAGGCTGTCCTGAAACTCCTGGAGTTTAAGCTCCTGCGTCAGCTCATTTTGTACGGTAGTCGCCAGCGAACGCAGCGCCCGAATCCAGCCCACCACCGTTTTCACCGCTACCGGCAGACGTTTTGGCCCCAATACAATGAGGCCAATAACGAACACCAGCAGCAGTTCACTGAAACCAATATCAAACACGAATTACACCTGCTCGTTGTCGTGGCGTTTCGCTTCGTCTTTCTTTGCACTTTCCTGCTTATCAGCAATTGATTTTGCAGTGAAATCTGCATCCTGGTCCGCTTTAGGTTTGGTGTCGTCTTCATCACTCATGGCCTTCTTGAAGCCTTTGATGGACGAGCCTAAATCGGAACCCAGCGAGCTCAGCTTTTTAGTCCCGAAAAGCAGAACTACGATAACGACGATAATCAGCAACTGCCAAATACTAATACCACCCATACATGTTCCTCTGATAGATGATGAATTAATCAGCGCGCATTATACGTTATGCGGCGCCCTGTTAGCGACGCATAATTCAGCGCGTCTTCCGCCATCCCACGAGCCATACCACCAGCCCTGCGGCCATAAGCCACGCGGGTGCCAGCCCCCATTCAGGGCGTTGAACCAGTAATACGGTACCGCTGAGGAGTAAAACCGCACCTATACCAAAGAGATAACGCGATTGCCCCTGACGGGTACGGTGCGTTGCCATCTCCTGAGAAAGCTTCTCAAGGCTAGCCTGTACCTGTTTGCTCTGACGCAGGCTGTCGTAGACTAACTCAGGCAATTCCGGCATTTTTTCAATCCAGAACGGCGCTTTTTCCTTCAGCGCGCGGAACAACGCCGGAATACCGACCTGATCCTTAATCCACGATTCGAGGAACGGTTTTGCCGTCTTCCATAAATCTAACTGAGGATAGAGCTGACGTCCTACCCCTTCTACGTAAAGTAATGTCTTTTGCAGTAACACGAGTTGTGGCTGCACTTCCATGTTGAAGCGCCGGGCGGTGTTAAACAGGTTCAGCAGCACGTGACCAAAGGAGATCTCCGCCAGCGGCTTTTCGAAAATCGGTTCGCAAACGGTACGAATCGCGAATTCAAACTCTTCGACGTTGGTGTCCGGCGGTACCCAGCCGGAATCGACGTGCAGTTCGGCCACCTTGCGGTAGTCGCGGTTGAAGAAGGCGATAAAGTTTTCCGCCAGATAGCGCTTGTCTTCTTTATTTAGCGAACCGACGATACCGCAGTCGATGCCAATATACTGGGGATCTTCCGGATGCTCATAGCTAACAAAGATGTTGCCAGGGTGCATATCGGCGTGGAAGAAGCTGTCGCGGAACACCTGGGTAAAGAACACCTGCACGCCGCGCTCGGCCAGCAGTTTCATGTTGGTATTCTGCTTCTCAAGCGTTTCGATGTCGGACACCGGAATGCCGTAGATGCGCTCCATCACCAGCATATCGACGCGACAGTAGTCGGAATACACCTCTGGCACGTACAGCATCGGGCTATTTTCAAAATTACGCCGCAGCTGGATGGCGTTCGCCGCTTCGCGCAGCAGGTTCAGCTCGTCGATCAGCGTTTTTTCATAGTCGCGCACCACTTCTACCGGGCGCAAACGACGACCGTCCGGCAGCAGGCGGGGAACCCAGCGCGCCAGGCGGTAAATCAGCTTCATATCGGCTTTGATGATCGGCAGGATATCCGGACGGATCACCTTGATAACCACCTCTTTGCCGTTCTCTTTCAGACGTGCGGTATGCACCTGGGCAATAGAGGCTGAAGCTAGCGGTTCAATGTCAAAATCGTCGAACCAGCTCTCGACGGGAATATCGCCCATCGATTTTTCAATCTGCTGCTTCGCCAGCTTGCCGTCAAACGGCGCAACGCGATCCTGCAGCAGGATTAATTGGTCGGCAATCTGCGGGGGGAAAAGGTCGCGACGGGTAGACAGCATTTGCCCGAACTTAATCCATACCGGGCCAAGCTCCTGTAACGCCAGCCGCAGACGTTCGCCCAGCGGCTTATCCTTGTGGCGATTTGGCATCCAGAACAGCAGCCGACGCCCCATACGCAGCGGCAGCGTGATACGCATTTTGGGAATGAGCTCATCAAGCCCGTAACTCAAAAAGGTGCGGATGATAAAATACAGGCGCCGTAATTCTCCTGGCGTCATTTCCCCTCCAGTTTTTCCAACCGTTTGGTCAGCGCCGCAAGCTCACGCTCCACCGCCGCCGTCTCTTCCGCAAACCAGGCGACTTCCAGCGCGCCCGGTGCCAGACGCCACTCTTCCGTCAGGGTTTCAGCCACATAGCGCTGCTGACGTGCCAGACCATGCTGTAAGAACTTCGCCCCGCCGCGCAGCAGTTTACTGACGCCTTCGGCGGCAATATCGCCTGTATACGGCGCCAGCAGTTCTGCCGGGTCAAACTCGGCGAGATCGGCCAACGACACCAGGTTTTGTACCACCTGGAGGTCGCCCTGCACTTCCAGATCGTTATTGCGGATAAGCGCGGTGAGCTGCTGGCGATTGCGCAACTGCGGCAACACGCTAACCCGGGTGATGACGGTGCAATCAGCCTCACCTTCCCACGCGCCCAGTACGTCAACCTGACGTTCACTGAAGACCAGCACCAGCGGCGAAGAAAACTCTTTCAGTTCAACGCGTAATACTTTCCCGATAAGACGCTGACGGGCAGGCTTTAACGCTTTTTCACGCCAGAGCAGCGCGTTTATGGCGGTTTCAATACTGCCGGTCATTAAGGGTTTTAAAGGCATAGCGGCCCCCCACTTATCAGAATTTATAGCCACGGTGCAGCGCGACAATCCCTGCCGTCAGGTTGTAGTAATCAACGTTTTCCAGCCCGGCGTTCTGCATCATCTCTTTCAGCGTGTCCTGATCCGGATGCATACGGATAGATTCCGCCAGATAGCGATAGCTGTCGGCATCATTAGCCACCGCTTCGCCAATACGCGGCAGAATGTGGAACGAATAGGCGTCGTAGGCTTTGCTCAGCGGGTCGAAAACCGGCTTGGAGAATTCGAGCACCAGCAGGCGTCCGCCCGGCTTCAGCACGCGGTACATGGAACGCAGCGCTTTGTCTTTGTCGGTGACGTTACGCAGACCGAAAGAGATGGTGATCAGGTCAAAGGTGTTATCCGGGAACGGCAGCGCTTCCGCGTTGGCCTGCACATATTCCACGTTGCCGACCACGCCGATATTGCGCAGCTTCTCACGCCCCATTTTCAGCATGGAGTCGTTGATGTCCGCCAGCACCACACGGCCGGTTTCACCCACCATGCGCGAGAATTTCGCCGTCAGGTCGCCGGTGCCGCCCGCCAGATCAAGAACCGTCTGTCCACGGCGCACGCCGCTGCAATCAATGGTAAAACGCTTCCATAGACGATGAATCCCGAATGACATCAGATCGTTCATTACATCGTATTTTGCGGCGACAGAATGGAATACATGCGCCACCATGTCTTCTTTCTGTGATTTGGCGATTGTCTGAAAGCCAAAGTGCGTCGTTTCTTGTGAATCCTCAACCATCTCTATGCCTGCTTATCAAGAAAATGTTCATGGAGTGTAACAGATTGGGCGCAATTGCCCTACGATTCCACCCCGTTACGAAATCCGTTCCGACGCCGGATTAACGGCGTTCTGCCGCTAACGGATTGTCATCATTCATGTCGGTGTCGTCACGCAGACGAAAATCATCGTCTTGCGCCGTCGCTTGCTCAACCAAATCCGGATTAATCTCGCGCTTCACCTCTACGCCAAGGTGGCGGAAGGCTTCAGCCTGCGTCAGCAGGTTGCCGCGCCCGCTGGTCAGTTTTTTCATCGCCTGACGGTAGTTATCCTGGGCTTTATCGAGGCTCTGGCCGATGGCCGACATGTCGTCCACGAAAAGGCGCATTTTGTCATATAAGCGGCTGGCACGTTCAGCAATATGTTGCGCATTGCGGCTTTGATGTTCATAGCGCCACAGGTTAGCAATGGTACGCAGCGCCACCAGCAGCGTGGTGGGGCTCACCAGCATAATGTTATTTTTCAGCGCTTCGCTGATCAGCTCTGGCTGCCTGTCCAGCGCCAGCAGGAACGCCGGCTCGACGGGGATAAACATCAGCACGTAGTCCAGCGAACGCAGGCCCGGCAACTGCTGGTAGTCTTTGCGCCCCAGCAGGCGAATATGGTTACGCACCGCGGCAATGTGTTCCTGCAACGCGACTTCGCGGGTATAGTCATCATCAGCGTTAAAGTAGCGCTCGTAGGCCACCAGCGTCATTTTGGCGTCGACCACCACGTCTTTGCGATGCGGCAGACGGACGATCACATCAGGCTGCATGCGCGAATTGGCATCGGTATTGATGCTCACCTGGGTTTCGTATTCGTGCCCTTCCCGCAGGCCGGAAGCCTCCAGCACGCGGGTCAGCACCACTTCGCCCCAGTTGCCCTGGGTTTTGTTGTCACCCTTCAGCGCTCGGGTCAGGTTGACCGCTTCCTGCGCCATCTGAGCGTTTAACTGCTGGAGGTTACGAATTTCGTGCGCCAGGGTGTGGCGTTCACGCGCCTCCTGGCCAAAGCTCTCCTGCACCTGGCGGCGAAAACCGTCGAGCTGCTCGCGCAGGGGCGTAAGCAGGCCGTGCAGACTCTGCCGGTTCTGTTCATCAACGCGGCGGTTGCTCTGTTCAAAGATGCGGTTGGCGAGGTTTTCAAACTGTTCGCTCAGGCGCTGCTCGCTGTTGAGCATCAGCCGATATTTTTCATCGCCGTGCTGGCGAGTGGTTTCCAGCAGCGTGGTCACTTCCCGGAGATCGACCTCCAGCGACGAGTTGATTTCCCGCAGGTTACGCAGCTCGTTATTGAGCAACTCACACTCTTCGCGCCAGTGGGCATTCTGGGCAATCTGCTGTTTCGCCGCGCTCAGCTCACCGTACACATCACGCTCTTCCGCTAACTGCTCCGCGCGCTGCTGCGCCACGCGATAGCTCGCCGCCAGCCAGCCAATCGCGATCCCCGCCAGCGCCACCAGCGCATAAATCACCACGGCAATATCCACAATGCCCCCTGCATAAACCGGTTATCTGCAAAAAATAGGATTGTGCTGTATAAACGTCCAGTTTTAAAGCAGTTTCCTGCGAGCGTCTACGCAAAAAGAAAAAGGCCGAACAAGTCGGCCTTTCGCAAAGGGAGGGGAAATTACAGCAGGCGGCGCGCCGCTTCCACCACGATTTTCACCGCGTGGCTTTCGGTCTGCTTCATGGTCTCTGCGTTTGGAATTTCCTGCTGGGTACGGTTAACGATAACGCCGGCAACCATCCCCGCACGCAGACCCTGACTGGAACACATGGTCAGCAGCGTGGCCGATTCCATTTCGTAGTTCATTACACCCATAGACTGCCACTCTTCCATGGAGCCTTTGAAGGCTTTCACCACGCGGCCAGAGAAGGTGTCGTAACGTTCCTGCCCCGGGTAGAAGGTGTCGGAAGAGGCGGTTACGCCCACGTGGGTGGTTGCACCCACAGATTTCGCCGCTTCAACCAGCGCGGTGGTACAAGCGAAATCAGCAACGGCCGGGTATTCCATCGGCGCAAAGTGCAGGCTCGCGCCGTCCAGACGGACGGAAGCGGTCGTCACCAGCACGTCACCGACGTTGATGTTCGGCTGAATCGCCCCGGTGGTGCCCACGCGCAGGAAGGTACGGATACCCAGTTGCGCCAGCTCTTCCACGGCGATAGACGTTGATGGGCCACCGATACCGGTAGAGCACACGATCACCGGCTTGCCGTCGAGTTCGGCACGCCAGGAGGTAAATTCACGATGAGATGCCAGTTTGACCGGCTTTTCCATCAGCGCGGCGATCTTTTCCACACGCTCCGGGTCACCAGGGACAATCGCTAACGTGGCCCCTTGTAAGTCATTTTTAGTGAGACCGAGATGAAAAACATCAGACTTGGACATAAAGAACTCCTCTGTGGTTCAGTTTTGTCAGAAGAAGCAAAAATGTACTTTATAGAAGACCACAACTCTTTTTCGTGATTACCATCACTAAGAATTAAAAATATTACATTAAATTCCACGCAATTAGTGATTCACATCACATTAACAAGTTATTGTTAATTCCTGCTGAACAAAAATGCGCCGCATTAAGGCACTGTAATTCGGCTATGCGTTCATTTAAAGGGTACGGAGAATGCCATGACAACCAACAAACAACCTGGATTTGCCCCGGCGGCTTCACCTCATGCCTCGACCATCGTTCATACGCCCGAAGAAGCGATTACGGCGGGAGAAACCTCCATTCCGTCACAAGGCGATCTGCTGCCCGCCTACCACGCTCGACCAAAACACAGCGATGCGCCGCTTCCGGTAATCATCGTAGTGCAGGAGATTTTTGGCGTCCACGAACACATCCGTGATATCTGCCGACGTCTGGCTCTGGAGGGGTATCTGGCCGTTGCGCCGGAGCTCTATTTCCGCCAGGGCGATCCGAACGATTATGACGACATTCCGTCGCTGTTCAGCGGTCTGGTCAGCAAAGTGCCCGACGCGCAGGTGCTGGCTGACCTCGATCATGTCGCCAGTTGGGCGGCCCGCAACGGCGGCGACGCCAACCGACTGGCAATTACCGGCTTCTGCTGGGGCGGGCGCATTGCGTGGCTGTACGCCGCGCATAACCCGCAGCTTAAGGCCGCTGTCGCCTGGTATGGCCGACTGGTGGGCGATAAATCGCTGAACAGCCCGAAACACCCGGTCGACGTGGCGGTTGATCTCAGCGCCCCGGTGCTCGGTCTGTACGGCGGCGAAGATACCGGCATTCCACTTGATACCGTGGAAACCATGCGCCATGCGCTACGTGCAGCGAACGCGAAAGCGGAAATCGTGGTTTATCCCGAGGCCGGGCACGCATTTAACGCCGATTACCGTCCCAGCTATCATGAAGAGTCAGCCAAAGATGGCTGGCAGCGCATGCTAGCGTGGTTCGCGCAGTACAACGGTAAAAAGGGTTAAGCCGCTCGCCGTTCAGCGTGGTAAGCACAGGCGTATCACGATGCTCCACAGGCAAGACCTGAAGTCGATCTTCTCTTTCAAGAGACGTTCGGCTTCAGGTCTTTTTTGCTCTGCTGGCAGGGACCCGACATCACCCCTTTACAGACGGCACTGGATATCATCGCCCTGGTGGGCGGCGCGGCAAGACTGCCAAAAAAGCGGCTCCGCTCACGTTTATTCGCCCCGTTGAAGGGCAAATTATTCCCCTGAAAAAGTTAACGACGATGTTTTCTCTCGCAAAATCATCTCCTCCACAGGGGCCTGCGAGCGGGACGGTGACCCACATGTTTGTGATGGTGGTAACCAACAGCGAACGCTTCACACTGTCGCAGAACGGCCACGACGAAAAACATTCCAACCCGCAGATTATTATGACGCTTAAGGAGTTCGTGTAATGGCAAAATCTCTCTCGTTTCCGCAGGGGTTTTTATGGGGCGGCGCGATCGCCGCAAATCAGGCCGAAGGGGCATGGAACGTGGCGGGTAAAGGGCCATCGGTCGCCGATGCCATCTCCTGGAAACCCAACCTGTCGCTGAAGGACTATGCCGGCCACGCTGCTCTGACGGATGAAAACGTACAGGATGCGCTGCTGGGCCGAAACGATGCGTTGTATCCGAAACGTCGCGGCATTGATTTTTATCATCACTATAAAGAGGATATCGCGCTGTTCGCCGAAATGGGCTTTAAGGTTCTGCGCGTCTCCATCGCTTGGTCGCGCATCTTCCCCACCGGCGAAGACGCCGAGCCGAACGAGGCGGGGCTGCAATTTTATGAAGACCTGTTCCGTGAGCTGCGCCGCCATCACATCGAGCCGCTGGTTACGCTTTCGCACTATGAAATGCCGCTGGCGCTCAGTGAAGAGTATAACGGTTGGGTGCACCGAAACGTCGTGGATGCCTTCGTACGCTTCAGCAAGGTGTGCTTCGAGCGCTATAAAGATCTGGTGCGCTACTGGCTGACGTTTAACGAAATCGACAGTATTCATCGCCACCCGTTTACCACCGCCGGGATCCGCGAAGAGAAAAGCGCGCCGGGCAAGGCAAAACAAGATATCTACCAGGCACTACATCACCAGTTTGTCGCGTCCGCGCTGGTCACCCGCGACTGCCATGCAATTATCCCCGGTAGCAAGGTCGGCTGCATGCTGACCAAGCTCACCACCTATCCGCACAGCTGCCGCCCGGAGGATGTCGAGTCGACGCTGAAGAAGAATCTCGAAAATTACTTCTATGCCGACGTACAGGTGTTTGGCGAATATCCGCCGCTGATCCTGCGCGATCTTGAACGTCGCGGCATTGAGATTGTCATGCATGATGAAGATCGCCACATTTTAAAACAGCATACCGTCGATTTCGTCTCTTTTAGCTACTACATGTCGATGACCGAATCAACGCAGCCCGATGCTGAACGTATTCCCGGCAACACCGTGCTGGGCGTGAAAAATCCCTACCTGCCCGCCTCGGAATGGGGCTGGCAGATTGACCCCCTTGGCCTGAAAATTTCGCTGCTTGAGCTGTATGACCGCTACCAGAAGCCGCTATTTATCGTTGAAAATGGCCTGGGCGCGAAAGACGTGGTGGTGGACGGTAAAATTCACGATGATTACCGCATCGACTATTTCCGCGCCCACTTTGAGCAAACGTTGGCCGCCATTCATGAAGGGGTGGAGGTGATGGGATTCACCACCTGGGGCTGCATCGATATCATCAGCGCTGGCACGTCGCAGATGTCAAAACGTTACGGTTTTATCTATGTTGATCAGGACGACGAAGGCAACGGATCTCTCCAGCGTCTGCGCAAAGACTCTTTCTGGTGGTATCAGAGAGTGATTGCCAGCAATGGCGCTGACATGAGCTAAGCGACCTGCCGGTTGATGGACGGGCAGGCATAACGCCTGCCCGCCGTGACTTACGCCTGACGCAGATTCTGCGCCGCTTTGACCATGTTAGCCAGCGCCGCCCGCGTTTCCGGCCAGCCGCGAGTTTTCAGACCGCAATCCGGATTCACCCACAGACGCTCAGCGGGAATACGCTGCTCGGCTTTCTTCAGCAGGGCTTCAATCCACTCCACGCTCGGGACATTCGGCGAGTGTATGTCGTAGACGCCCGGCCCGATTTCGTTCGGATAGTCGAACTCTTCAAACGATTCCAGCAGTTCCATGTCGGAGCGTGAGGTCTCAATGGTGATCACATCCGCGTCCAGCGCGGCAATGGAATCCATGATGTCATTGAACTCGCAGTAACACATGTGGGTGTGGATCTGGGTTTCGTCCTTCGCCACCGCCGCGTTAATGCGGAAGGCTTCCACGCCCCACGCCAGATACGCGGCCCAGTCGCTGCGACGCAGCGGTAGACCTTCGCGCAGCGCCGGTTCGTCAATCTGAATAATACCGATGCCCGCAGCTTCCAGATCCGCCACTTCATCACGCAGCGCCAGCGCAATCTGCTTCGCGATGGTTTCACGCGTCACGTCTTCGCGCGGGAAGGACCAGCAGAGAATGGTCACCGGACCAGTCAGCATGCCTTTTACCGGTTTGTCGGTCAGTGACTGCGCGTACTTCGCCCACTCAACAGTAATTGCTTCCGGGCGGCTGACGTCGCCAATCACCACCGGCGGCTTCACGCAGCGAGAGCCGTAGCTCTGTACCCAACCGTTTTGGGTAAAGACGAAACCGTCCAGGTGTTCACCAAAATATTCCACCATGTCGTTACGCTCGGCTTCACCGTGCACCAGCACATCGAGCCCCAGACGTTCCTGTTCAACGATCGCTTGTTTGATATGCTCCGCAATACCGGTGCGATAGTGGGCAGCATCAAGATTGCCTTTTTTGAAGTCCAGACGCAGGCCGCGAATTTCGGTAGTTTGCGGAAATGAGCCGATAGTCGTGGTCGGCCATGCCGGCAGATTAAAACGGGCACGCTGTGCCTCGGCACGAACCGGGTAAGCGTTGGCGCGCTGGCTGTCCTGGGCGGTGATCGCCGCCAGACGTTTTTCCACTGCGGCGTTGTGTACGCGGGTAGAGTGACGACGCGCCTGGATCGGTGCGCTCCATTCCACAATTGCCGCCGTATCGCCGCTGTTCAACGCATCGCGCAGCAGCGCCAGCTCGCCACATTTTTGCAGCGCGAAGGCAAACCAGCTCTTCACTTCTGCATCAAGGCGGGTTTCCACGCTGAGATCGATTGGGCTGTGCAGCAGAGAGCAGGAGGAAGCCACCCACAGGTCACGTTTGCCGACGATATCTTTAATTTGCGCATATTTTTCGCTGAGATCGGCACGCCAGACGTTGCGACCGTTCACCAGACCCGCTGACAGCAGCCAGTCGGCAGGCAGACGTTTATGCAGCTCGGCGACATCATCTTTGCCGTGCACGAAGTCAACGTGCAGCCCCTGCACCGGCAGCGCGGTAATGGTATCCAGGTTTGGCGTTACACCTTCGAAGTAGGTGGTCAGTAGCAGCTTCACCTGGCCTTGCAGGGCGTCATAAGCCGGTTTAAAAGCATCCAGCCACGCTTGCGGCAGCTCCAGTACCAGCGCAGGTTCATCAATCTGCACCCACTCAATACCGCGTTTCGCCAACTCAGCCAGCACCTGCTGGTAAACCGGCAGAATATCGTTCAACAGACTCAGGCGGTCAAACGGTTCACCCTTCACTTTCCCCAGCCACAGATAAGTGACCGGCCCCAGCAGCACAGGCTTGACCTTGTGACCGAGCGCCAGCGCTTCGTCCACTTCATCCAGCAGTTGGGTCCAGGTCAGTTTGAACTGCTGACCTTTGGTGAACTCCGGCACCATGTAGTGATAGTTGGTGTTAAACCATTTGGTCATTTCTGCCGCCGCCGCGGGTTCCCCCGTTGGTGCGCGGCCACGGCCAATGCGGAATAAGGTGTCGATATCGACAGAGCCATCTTGATTCTGATGACGAAGCGGAACGTTGCCGAGCAACAGGCTGGTGGTCAGCACGTGATCATACCAGGCGAAATCGCCCACCGGCAGCAAGTCAACGCCCGCCTGCTTCTGCTGATCCCAGTGGCGGGCACGCAGCTCGCGGCCTACAGCCAGCAGTTCTTCACGGGAGGCGTTACCCGCCCAGTAGCTTTCTTGCGCTTTTTTTAGCTCGCGACGCAGGCCAACGCGAGGAAAACCGAGGGTGTGGTTCAGGATAGTCATCATATGCCTCTCATGGATTTTTTGTGTTTTAGCCGTCCAGATGTTTACACATCCATAATGTGAATGTACTGTATAATCCTCAAGCGCAAATTGTTCATGCCGAAGTGAAGGACTTTCATGATTGAAATTAAACATCTGAAAACGCTCCAGGCGTTGCGGAGCTGCGGGTCGCTCGCAGCAGCAGCGGCGACGTTGCATCAGACGCAATCCGCCCTCTCCCACCAGTTCAGCGATCTGGAGCAGCGCCTCGGCTTTCGACTTTTTGTCCGCAAGAGCCAGCCACTACGGTTTACGCCGCAGGGCGAGATTCTGCTGCAACTGGCCAATCAGGTGTTGCCACAAATTACCCAGGCGCTTCAGGCCTGTAACGAACCGCAGCAGGCAACGCTGCGCATCGCCATTGAGTGCCATAGCTGTATTCAATGGCTGACGCCCGCGCTGGAAAACTTCCATAAGCAGTGGCCACAGGTGGAGATGGATTTTAAGTCCGGCGTCACCTTCGACCCACAGCCGGCGCTACAACAAAGCGAACTGGATATCGTGCTGACCTCCGATATTCTGCCGCGCAGCGGTCTGCACTATTCGCCGATGTTTGATTATGAAGTGCGCCTGATTCTGGCGCCGGATCACCCATTAGCGGCCAAAGCACGCATTACGCCAGAAGATTTGGCGGCAGAAACGCTGTTGATTTATCCGGTACAGCGTCAGCGTCTGGATATCTGGCGTCATTTCCTCCAGCCAGCAGGTATTAGCCCACAGCTGAAAAGCGTGGATAACACGTTACTGCTGATTCAGATGGTGGCCGCGCGGATGGGCATTGCCGCCCTGCCGCACTGGGTGGTGGAGAGTTTTGAGCGCCAGGGTCTGGTGGTGACCAAAACCCTGGGCGAAGGTCTATGGAGCCGACTGTACGCCGCCGTGCGCGATGGCGAGCAGCGTCAGCCGGTGATGGATGCGTTTATTCGTTCAGCACGGAACCACGCTTGCGATCATCTGCCGTTTGTGAAGAACGCGGAGCGACCCAGTGCCGATGCACCCACAGCGAGGCCAGGATCACAGCCGCACCTGTGAGGAAGCTCGGCCAGTGAGGCTGTTGGTGCCAGATTGCCAGGTTAACCAGCAGCCCCGCAGGCACATGCATATTGTTCATAATCCCTAAGGTGCCCGCATCCACCTGCGTGGCGCCGTAGTTCCACATAAAGTAACCAATCCCCGACGCAACGACGCCCAGGAATACCAGAATTCCCCACTGCGGCAGGGTTTGCGGCATTTTCTGCGCGTTGCCGAGCAGCATCCAGGCCACCGCCGCGACCAGAAACGCCCCGAGATAAAACCAGGCAAAGGCGTTATGCTGCGGCATCGGTCGGGTCTCCATCAGGCGTTTATAGCCCACCATACCGATGGCAAAGACGATGTTCGATAACTGCACGAGAATCAGACCGGTCCAGAAGTGGCTGGTGATGTGGTCGTAACGAATAATGCCCGCGCCGATCACCGCCAGCAGTGCGCTAAAAGCGTAGCTCCAGCGCAGACGGCGCCCACTCATCAGGTCATAAATCAGCGTGATATAGAGCGGCGTCAGCACGGTAAACAGCAGCAGCTCGGAGACCGTCAGATAGAGATAGGCATGGAAGCTCAGCATGTACATGATGCCCAGCTGCATCGCCCCCACCAGCATATATAGCCCGACGGTTTTCAGGCTGTGTCCGCGCGTACGCAGGAACGGCAGGAACACCAGCGCTGCCAGGCCCACGCGCACCAGCACCGCAAAATAGCTGTCCACATGCCCGGCAAGGTATTCGCCGTAAAAGCTGAACGAAAAGGCCCACAGAATCGTAGTAATAATCAGGAGCGCCACAATGAATGTCCGATTGGAAAATGAACATGCATTGTAGCGGAGTTGGAGGTTGACAACTGACCACTAAATAGCCAGTCGTCAATTTTTATCGCAGGTACATATCGCGCAGGTAGTGCGGTACCGCATCATCGGCGTTTGACCCGATCACTTCGAGGTCCGGATGCAGATCCTTCAGACGCTGGTGCGCGCCCGCCATGATGCAGCCTTTACCCGCCATCGACAGCATTTCGGCATCATTCATGCCATCGCCAAAGGCGATACAGTCTTTCAGCGTATAGCCCATCGCCTTCGCCACCGCTTCCAGCGCGTGACCTTTCGACACGCCTCCCGCCATCACTTCCAGACAGGTCAGCGTCGAGAAGCTCACGTTCACGCGGTCTCCCCAACGGGCGTTGATCGCCTGCTCCAGCGGCAGCAGCGTTTCGTGGTCGTTGCAGGTGAAGAACACCTTGCTCACACCTTCCGGTTCCAGAAGACCCGGTTCATACAGGGTGTAGTTGAATACCGCTTCTTTGAAGAAACGCATCTCTTCCGGACGATGGCGGTTCATAAACCATTCGTCATCACGATAGACATTAGTCACGATATCCGGGTTGGCATTGACGATGCCGAAGAGATCGGCCGCGATATCGCGATCGAGGTTGTGAGCGAAGACCTGCTTGCCGTCGGCATCGTGCACGCGCGCGCCGTTGGAGGTAATCATGTAGGATTTGATCCCCAGATTATCGCGAATCTGGCCGACGTCAATGTAGTGACGGCCAGTGGCGAACACGAAGTTCAGGCCACGCTCGGTCAGTAGCTTCAAGGTCTCTTTAGCGTACGGCGTTAAGTGGTGGTCAGGAGAGAGTAAGGTGCCATCTAAATCAGATGCGACTACCTGGTACATATTCGAATTTAACCTCTAAAAAGTGCGGCGCTGGCGCCGAATTAAGGGTGTCGACCAAAAAAATCGACGATGGCATTGAGTGCTACTGAGCGCATAGCGTCCTTTTCAAAAAGGATCTCATGATAGGCGCCTTCGATGACCAGCGGTTTACCGCCCTCACAAGGGTGGCCCGCCTCCGCGCGAAGGGCGCAGTAACGATCGTGCATGCGGTTATCCACCACGCGTTCTTCTTCTGCCTGAATCAGCAGCACAGGAAACGCGTCGTTTGCAGCGTCGGCAAGGATCTGTTCTCCTGCCAGAATGCCTTCTCTGACCCAGTGGTACGTCGGCCCGCCCACGCGCAGCCGGGGTTCATCGGCGTAAAAACGCACGTTGCGACGATAACGTTCGCGGCTATGGGTCAATACGTTAAGGCTAAACGGCAGCGCGTGCCATCGGCCTGTTCCCATTGCATACCCTTCACGAAGACGCTGATGGCCCTCAGCCCAATCGAGAAGCGGCCGCACAACCCATTCTGGCAGACGCATGATAATACCGAACATCGGCGCACAAAGCGCGAGGGCATCACAGCCCTGCGGATTGCGCTGTAAAAACTGCGTCGCAATCGCCCCTCCCATGGAATGGGCGAGAATAAACCGCTGACGCCAACGCCCCTGCATAACCTCTTGCTGCCAGAAGGCGGCAAGATCGTCGACGTAGTCGCTGAATTTCGCCACGTGGCCACGATGGGTGTCGGACAACATACGCCCGGAACGCCCCTGGCCGCGGTGGTCGATAATCAGGACATCAAAACCGCTGTGGAAAAGATCGTATGCCAGTTCAGCATACTTCACGTAGCTTTCAATTCGCCCCGGGCAAACCACGATAACCCGGTCGTGCGCGGGCAAGCTGAAACGTACGAATCGTACCGGAACGCGATCGACGCCGACAAACTCCGCCTCTTCCCGTCCACGCCAGAAATCCATCAACGGGCCGGTGGTAAACGCAGCAAACGCGTTTTCTCTTGTATTCCAATCCTTTTGCTGTTGAAACATCGGGCTTCCACCCCTGTTAACCGCTGAAAATTGTTTTTTCGTGACGTCTCACACAACGTCTGGACAATAGCGTATTGTGGCATAAAAACAGACAATCAGGGAGTTTCTCATGACCTTCGAATGGTGGTTCGCCTACCTGCTAACATCCATAATTCTTAGCCTCTCACCGGGCTCAGGGGCGATCAATACGATGACCACCTCCATCAATCACGGCTACCGCGGCGCAGCGGCATCAATTGCCGGGTTGCAGGCCGGGTTGGCTATCCATATCGTGTTGGTAGGTATCGGTCTGGGCACCCTGTTCTCCCGCTCGGTGCTGGCCTTTGAAGTACTGAAATGGGCGGGCGCGGCATATCTTATCTGGCTGGGTATCCAGCAGTGGCGCGCGGCAGGCTCTATTGACCTGAAAACGCTGGCCAAAACGCAATCGCGCGGCAAGCTGTTCCAGCGCGCGGTGTTCGTTAACCTGACCAACCCAAAGAGCATTGTGTTCCTGGCTGCGCTGTTCCCCCAGTTTATCGTGCCGCACCAGCCGCAGGTGATGCAGTACCTCGTCCTTGGGGTCACCACCATCGTGGTCGACATCATTGTGATGATCGGCTACGCCACGCTGGCGCAGCGCATTTCGGCATGGATTAAAGGGCCGAAACAAATGAAGGCGCTGAATAAGGTGTTCGGTTCGCTGTTTATGCTGGTTGGCGCGCTGCTGGCTTCGGCAAGACATGCGTGAAAGCCGCTCGCAGTTTTTTGTCATCAACGTTGCCAGCCGACAAATTGGCACGAGGCCGCACGCATAGCCGAAAACGGTTTTAGATCTCCGCTATTGGCGCGGACGCGTCAGTGCCAGAATGCCGCCAGACCTTCTCATTCAAGGATGACGAACGATGGCGGAAGCTGCCTCACCGCATGGTGCGGTCTTCAAAACGTTTCTTTCCCGCGTGGAAACCGCGCGGGATTTTATCGAAATTCACCTACCGCCAGCGCTGATAAAACTATGCAAACTGGAGACGCTGCGCTTAGAGTCAGGGAGTTTTATTGAAGACGACCTGCGTCCTTACTTCAACGATATTATCTATTCCCTGCAAACCACAACCGGGCGCGGCTATATCCATGTTCTTATCGAGCACCAGAGCTCGCCGGACAAACATATGGCTTTTCGCTTGCTACGCTACGCCGTAGCGGCGATGCAGCAGCATCTCAATGCAGGTCATAAGAAACTACCGTTGGTCATCCCTATTCTGTTCTATCACGGCAAGCGCAGCCCCTATCCCTGGACGCTGAACTGGCTGGATGAATTTCACGATCCGAATGCGGCGCGCCAGCTTTACAGCCATGCTTTTCCACTCGTCGATATCACTACCATTCCTGACGAAGAAATTATGCAACATCGCAGTATGGCCGCGCTTACGCTAGTCCAAAAGCATATCCGTCTCCGGGACATGGCGCAGTTGGAGGACAAACTCGCCAGTTTGTTCGTATCAGGACTGTTAAGCGGACAACAAATAATCGTCCTGGTAAACTACATGGTGCGGGCGGGACAAGCTCGAAACGTTCAGAAACTATTGTATGGGCTGGCACAGCGCGTGCCGGAGCATGGAGATAAATTCATGACCATGGCAGAAGAGTTGAAGATGATTGGGCGAAAGGAAGGTATTCAGGAAGGTAAATTTGCCGCCATGCAGGATGTTGCAAAAGCAATGCTAGCTAAAGGTCTAGACAATAGCATGATCATGGAAATTACCGGCCTTTCAGTGGATGAGCTACAGCAGCTCAAGCGCTGAAATAACGCAGCCCACCCGGAAACACGTCGTCGAGTGGGCCAACATGGTTAGCGCGAAATAATCAAATGAATGCCAAACCCGGCAAACAATGTCCCTGCCACGCCGTCAATCCACTTCGCCGCGCGCTGATAGCCGCGACGCATCGCCGGCAGCGCAAACAGGCTGGCAACCACGGTGAACCACGCCAGCGTTTCCAGGATAATTAACAGGAAAATGCCCCAGCGAGCCCCGGCACCGACGCTGTCGCCGACGAACAGTGAGAACACCGAGCCAAAGTAGATAATCGCTTTCGGATTCGCCAGGTTGGTCAGCAGCCCCTTCATAAAGCTGCGTCCACCCTGCGCCAGTTCAACCTGCGGTTCGGATTCCGTCGATGCTTTCTCTTTCTTCAACGCCCCGCGCAGCATCTGGTAGCCCATCCAGCACAGATACAGGCCGCCCCCGACCATGATAATGGTATGCAGCCACGCCATCTTCTCGATAATTAAATGCAGGCCAAGCAGCGCCACGCCCGCCCAGACCATAACGCCGCAGGTAATCCCCAGCACGCCCATCATCGCCTCTTTACGCGAGCGGCTGACAGCAGTCTGCGAGACAAAAAAGAAGTCTGGACCCGGGCTCATCAACGCAATGATGTGCACCAGCGCCACGGTAAGAAATAGCGTTATCATGATAGACCTACCCAACGGGACGATAAATTCGCGGAAAATAGTACAGTGAGTGACTATCCTGACACTTTTTCCGTCAACTGACTACTCTTCATCGTCACCATCAACGTGAGCGCGAATCAGCGCCAGGAACTCGCGGCCAAAACGCTCAAGCTTACGCGTTCCCACGCCGTTGACGCTGAGCATATCGCTCGGCGAAACCGGCATCTGCTCGGCCATTTCAATCAAGGTCGCATCGTTAAAGACAACGTACGGTGGGATATTTTCTTCATCGGCAATGGCTTTACGCAGCTTGCGCAGCTTGGCGAACAGCTGCTTGTCATAGTTGCCGACCGCCGCTTTCTGCATCACGCGCGGCTTCAGCGCCACAATACGCGGCACGGCAAGCTGCAGCGGCGCTTCACCGCGCAGCACCGGGCGCGCGGCATCCGTGAGCTGGAGAGCTGAGTGTTGGGCGATATTTTGCGTGACAAAGCCTAAGTGGATCAGCTGGCGAATGACGCTAACCCAATGCTCATGGCTTTTATCACGCCCCATCCCGTAGACCTTCAGCTTATCGTGGCCGAACTCGCGGATACGCTGACTGTTCGCGCCGCGAATCACCTCCACCACGTAGCCCATGCCAAAGCGCTGGTTCACCCGGCCAATGGTCGACAGCGCAATCTGCGCATCCTGCACGCCGTCGTACTGCTTTGGCGGGTCGAGGCAGATATCGCAGTTGCCGCACGGCTCCTGACGCCCTTCGCCGAAGTAATTCAGCAGCACCAGGCGACGGCAGGTTTGCGCTTCGGCAAAAGCCCCCATCGCATTAAGCTTATGCCGCTCGATATCCTGCAGCATGCCTTCTGGCTTTTCTTCCAGACAGCGGCGCAGCCATGCCATATCCGCCGGATCGTAAAACAGCATCGCCTCCGCAGGCAGGCCATCACGCCCGGCGCGGCCAGTCTCCTGATAGTAGGATTCGATGTTGCGAGGAATATCAAAGTGCACCACAAAGCGCACGTTAGGCTTGTTGATGCCCATACCAAACGCGACGGTCGCGACCACGATTTGCAGGTCATCGCGCTGGAATTTCTCCTGCACGTCAGCGCGCACGTCATTTTCCAGCCCGGCATGATAGGCTCCGGCGCTAATTCCCCGGCTTTGCAGACGCGCGGCGGTGTCCTCCACCTTCGAGCGGCTATTACAGTAGATAATGCCGGATTTACCGCGCTGCTCCTGCACATAGCGCATCAGCTGGTCGAGCGGCTTAAACTTCTCCATCAGCATGTAGCGAATGTTAGGCCGGTCAAAGCTACTGATTTGAATCAGGGGATCGTTAAGCCCCAGCAGACGCACGATATCGCTGCGGGTGGTGTCGTCGGCGGTGGCAGTCAGCGCCATAAATGGCAGCGCCGGGAAGCGCTGGCGCAGGTGTCCCAGGGCGGCGTATTCCGGACGGAAGTCGTGTCCCCACTGCGAAATACAGTGCGCTTCATCGACCGCCAGCATCACCGGGTTCCAGTGCGCCAGATGCTCAAGGAAATTATCCAGCATCAGGCGTTCGGGGGCGATATAGAGCAGGCGAATCTGCCCGGTGCGGCAGCCGGCCATCACCTCTTGCTGCTGTTCACGGGTCTGCGTGGAGTTAATGCACGCCGCCGCCACGCCGTTTGCCAGCAGCTGATCGACCTGGTCTTTCATCAGCGAGATCAGCGGTGAAACCACCACCGTCAGGCCGTCCATTACCAGCGCAGGAATCTGATAACAAAGGGATTTTCCGCCGCCAGTCGGCATCACGACCAGGCAGTCGCGTCCGCTGAGCACGGTATCGATGATGGTCTCCTGGCCCGGGCGGAATTGCTGATAGCCAAAGGTCTCCTGCAAAACCTGTTTAGCCAGCGATTCCTGATTGATAACTTCCGCCTGTGCCACGTTGACCCCATTTACCTGAAAATAAAAACAGGCGCTATTTTCAGCGCCTGCGTGCCAAACTGCAATGTTTTAGACGAAATCCTTCGGTCATGCTCGCAACAAACCGTCGGATACCCTGTTAAAACAGGTCGTTAAGCATCACACCCACCCCAACGCGGGTTTGGTTGAAGTTGTAATCAATAAGCGATTCACCGTAGCCGCTGTAGACCTGAGTATAGACGCGCACATGTTTACTGATGGGGTAGCTGACGCCCAGTTCCGCGCCGCCGTAGCCGGTGTTCCAGTTGTACTGGCCTTGCGCGCTCAGCACCGCATCGCCTAACTGATAACCAATTTTCAGCCGGTAGTATCCCATATATTTGGTGATATCCGGATTATCGTCGGTTTCGCCGATCACATACCAGGGTTTGACTTCCACCAGCCAGTTGCCGTTTTGCGCCATCAGCCGCGTATACAGGCGATTCCAGCTGCGCGAGGTCGGGTCAGAGCGGCCATTCGAGTCATGGTTAAAACCGAACTCTACGTCTCGCAGCGTCCAGCCGGCAAAGCGATAGTCGGTGGCAAAGCCGAGGAACATCTGCGGCTCGTAGTTGGTTTCGCGGAACGGTGCAGATTCGCCGCTGTTAGAAAGCTGCCACCAGGAGCGCTGCGTGTAGGACGCCGCCAGCACCGAGTTATCTCCCAGGATGCCGCGCCACAGCGGGAAAGCCAGGCTCAGCTGAAACTTCACCTCGTCCTTACGCGCGTTCTCAGCCCAGTCGTAGGAGCGAATCGCCTCTTTATTGAGGTCGCTGGTCCAGGTATACAGCAGATAGTTGCTTTCATAAGGGTAGAGCGTGAACGGATTGTCATGCTCCTGCAGCAGGTTGGCAATAATACTGCCACGCACCGCCGGCACATCATGTACTTCCTTAATCGTCGCTTCCTGCGCCAGCGCCGAGGCAGGCAGCAGCAACGCCAGTAACCCACTCCTTGAGAATCGCATCAGTCACTTTCCCCTGAGATATATAAAAACAATGAATAACAAAATGACATTCATTCTACCTTTTTACGTTGTTCTTGCTCATCAAACCTTTCCGAAAGTAGAAATCAACATTCATTCGGCATAAAATCAACATTTCATTAACAAACAAAAGTAAGGTCATTATGTCTGCCGAACTCACCGCCGCCGACGCACTCAAGCTGGTTGGGGAAATCTTTGTCTACCATATGCCGTTTAACCGCGCGCTGAATCTGGAGCTGGAAGTCTACGAAAAAGCCTTTGCGCAGCTGAGCTTTAACAATCAACCGATGATGGTAGGAAACTGGGCGCAAAGCATTCTGCACGGCGGTGTGATCGCCTCAGCGCTGGACGTTGCCGCCGGGCTGGTGTGCGTAGGCAGCACGTTGACGCGTCACGACACCATTAATGAAGACGAGCTGCGCCAGCGGCTGTCGAAAATGGGCACCATCGATCTACGCGTCGACTATCTGCGTCCAGGTCGCGGCACGCGCTTTACCGCCAGCAGTACGCTGCTGCGCGCCGGGAACAAGGTTGCCGTGGCGCGCGTTGAGCTACACAACGAAGAGAAAACGCATATTGCCAGCGCGACGGCGACTTATATGGTGGGATAACCGCCAGAATCGCGTAACATTACATGACTTTTTCGTAATGGATGTTTCACATGGATCCCAAACAAACGCGTCAGGGCGTACTTCTCGCTCTTGCCGCCTATTTCATCTGGGGCATCGCTCCAGCCTACTTCAAGCTGATTTACTACGTCCCTGCCGATGAGATCCTGACCCACCGCGTCATCTGGTCGTTTTTCTTTATGGTGGCCTTGATTAGCATCAGCCGCCAATGGCCGCAGGTGCGCACACTGCTGAAAACCCCGAAAAAGGTCTTTCTGCTGGCGCTGTCGGCGGTGCTGATCGGCGGTAACTGGCTGCTGTTTATCTGGTCGGTGAACAACCACCACATGCTGGAAGCCAGCCTAGGTTATTTCATTAACCCGCTGGTGAATATTCTGCTGGGAATGATTTTCCTCGGCGAGCGCTTCCGCCGCATGCAGTGGCTGGCGGTGATTCTGGCTATCTGTGGCGTGCTGGTACAGCTGTGGACCTTCGGCTCGCTGCCGATCATCGCGCTAGGCCTGGCGTTCAGTTTCGCCTTCTACGGCCTGGTACGTAAGAAAATTGCCGTCGATGCGCAAACCGGGATGCTGTTCGAAACGCTCTGGCTGCTGCCGGTGGCAGCCATTTATCTGTTCGGCATCGCCGACAGCGCCACCAGCCACATGGGTAACAACCCGTGGTCGTTGAATCTGCTGCTGATTGCCGCCGGCGTGGTGACCACCATTCCGTTGCTGTGCTTTACCGGTGCGGCTACACGTCTGCGCCTTTCCACGCTGGGCTTTTTCCAGTACATCGGTCCAACGCTGATGTTCCTGCTGGCGGTGATGTTCTACGGTGAGGTACCGGGAGCGGATAAGATGGTGACCTTTGCCTTTATCTGGGTGGCGCTAGCGATTTTCGTGATGGATGCGATTTATACGCAGAGACGCGGTCGTCGAGGTTAAAGAAGTGGCCGGAGGGCGGCGACGCCTTCTCCGGCACAACCATTACAGCCAGTTCTTGCGCTTAAAGTACAGATACGGCGCAAGCCCTGCCAGAATCATAAAGATAATTGCCCCTGGGTAGCCAAAGCTCCACTTCAATTCCGGCATAAACTCAAAGTTCATCCCATAGCTCGAAGCCACCAGCGTTGGCGGCAGGAACACCACGGATACCACCGAGAAGATCTTGATGATGCGGTTCTGCTCGATGTTGATAAAGCCCATCGCCGCTTGCATCAGGAAGTTAACCTTCTGGAACAGCGATTCGTTGTGTGGCAACAGGGATTCGATATCTCGCAGGATTTCGCGCGCTTGCTCCAGCTGGCTGGCCGGTAAACGCGCCTTGCGCACGAGGAAGTTCAGTGCGCGCTGGGTATCCATCAGACAAAGACGAACCTTCCAGCCGATATCTTCCAGCTCAGCCAGCGTGGACAGCGCTTCGTCATACTCGTCACCCTGGTGACCTTCCATAATCACGCGGCTCAGCTTTTCCAGGTCGCTGTAGATGTTTTCAATTTCATCCGCCAGCTGTTCGATTTTGGTTTCGAACAGGTCCAGCAACAGCTCGTAGGCGTTACCATCGACCATCGCCTGGTTACGTGCGCGCATACGATACAGGCGGAACGCCGGCAGCTCGCGCTCGCGCAGGGTAAACAGTCGCCCTTCGCGGATGGTGAAAGCAACGGTGGAGTTACCGGCGTGATCGTCCGCATCTTCGTAAAAGAAGAAGGAGTGAATATGCAGGCCGTCTTCGTCTTCAAAAAAACGTGCGGATGCTTCGATGTCTTCCAGTTCGGGGCGCGTGGCCAGGTTCTGGCCCAAATCCTTTTGCACACGGTTTCGTTCGTCGTCGTCAGGCTCGACTAAATCGACCCACACCGAGCTGGCGAGGTGTTCGATTTCGTCCGCTTCCAGACGCGTTAAACGATTATTTTCCAGTTGAAATGCGCTCAGCATGACCGGGACTCCCAATGCAAAAAATTATCGGACAGCCGGTGGGCACACAGAAACTACAGGGGTTTCAGACCATTAAACAGCCTGACTCAATGCGACGGGATAAAATACGGGTCGCTGACAACCGCTAAGGCTATCAGCATATGAGGATAGCCTTAGGAGTTGTTCCTGAATGACAGGAAGGTGAGCCAGCATCTACTGGGTGTGTCCAAGGCTTTGTCCTCTTAGCGTAATCGTGCGCGCATGTTACGCCAGCAAAAAAACGGCGTCAACACGCAACGAAACGCTAACCAGGATTAATTACCTTCTCTTCCGTAAGGCTAGCAGATCGTTACAAAATAATGATATTTTTCTGAAAGTTATACAGTTTCCAGCCTGGCGTAGGCCGCCACCAGCCATTTAATTCCCTGCCCCTGGAATGCGACCTGCAAACGGCTGTGTTCACCGCTGCCTTCCAGGTTGACGATGGTGCCCTCGCCAAACTTGGCGTGGCGCACGCGCTGGCCAAGTTTGTAGCCAGTATCATTCTCGGCCATCGGCGTCCCCATCCGCTGATGGCTCACCGGACGGCTGACGGTCGCGCGCAGACGCACCTCTTCCACGCAGGCTTCCGGCAGTTCGCCGATGAAACGCGACGGGCGATGATAAACCTCTTTACCATACAGACGGCGGGTTTCGGCATAGGTTAGCGTCAGCTTCTGCATCGCGCGGGTGACGCCAACGTAGGCCAGGCGGCGCTCTTCTTCCAGACGGCCGCCTTCATCCAGCGACATCTGACTTGGGAACATCCCCTCTTCCATCCCGACGATAAACACCTGCGGGAACTCCAGACCTTTGGCCGAGTGTAGGGTCATCAGCTGTACCGCATCCTGCCAGGTATCGGCCTGACCTTCCCCGGCTTCCAGCGCCGCATGAGACAAAAACGCCTGCAGCGGCATTAAATCTTCGTCTTCTTCGTTGTAGCTGAACTGGCGCGTTGCCGTCACCAGTTCATCCAGGTTTTCGATACGCGTCTGGCCCTTTTCGCCTTTTTCCTGCTCGTACATCATGCGCAGGCCGGAATCTTTGACCACCCGATCGGTCTGCACGTGCAGCGGCATATCGGCCGTTTCCTGCGCCAGCGCGTCAATCAGCTCCATAAAGCGCTGTAAAGCGCTCGCAGCGCGGCCTGCCAGCGCTTTCTCTTGCAGCAGCTCGCGACAGGCCTGCCACAAGGTCAGTTGGCGATCGCGCGAAGTTTGACGGACCACGTCCAGCGTACGGTCACCGATGCCGCGGGTTGGCGTATTCACCACACGTTCGAATGCCGCATCGTCGTTACGGTTGGCAATCAGGCGCAGGTACGAGAGCGCATCTTTGATTTCCTGACGTTCGAAAAAGCGCATCCCGCCATAGATACGATACGGCATGCTGGCTTGCAACAAGGCCTCTTCCAGCACGCGCGACTGGGCGTTGCTGCGATAGAGAATGGCACACTGATCCAGCGCGCCGCCGTTGTCCTGCCAGGTTTTAATACGGTTGACCACGAAGCGGGCTTCGTCGAGTTCGTTGAACGCGCAGTAGAGCGAAATCGGCTCGCCATCGGCGCCGTCGGTCCACAACTTTTTGCCCAGACGCCCGTTGTTGTTTTCAATCAGGGCGTTGGCCGCGCTCAGAATGTTGCTGGTCGAACGGTAGTTCTGCTCCAGGCGGATGGTTTCGGCACCGGGGAAATCGTTGAGGAAGCGCTGGATGTTCTCCACCTGCGCCCCACGCCAGCCGTAGATCGACTGGTCATCGTCGCCAACGATCATGACCTTACCGGTGTCGCCCGCCAGCAGGCGGATCCAGGCGTACTGAATGTTGTTGGTATCCTGGAATTCATCCACCAGGATATTGGTAAAGCGTTCGCGGTAGTGCTGGAGGATGTGCGGCTTATTGAGCCACAGCTCGTGGGCGCGCAGCAGCAGTTCAGCGAAATCCACCAGCCCCGCGCGGTCGCACGCTTCCTGATAGGCCTGATAGACCTTCTGCCAGGTCTGTTCGACCGGGTTGCCGTAGCTTTGCAGATGGTGTGGACGCAGCCCTTCGTCTTTCTGGCTGTTGATAAACCACATCGCCTGGCGTGGCGGCCACTGTTTTTCATCAAGGTTCATCGCCTTAATCAGGCGTTTGAGCAGGCGCAGCTGATCTTCGCTATCGAGAATCTGGAAATCCTGCGGCAACCCGGCGTCCAGGTGATGCGCACGCAGCAAACGGTGCGCCAGCCCGTGGAAGGTGCCGACCCACATGCCGCCCTGCGAGGTGCCCATCAGTTCGGCAATACGGTGGCGCATCTCCGCCGCCGCTTTGTTGGTGAAGGTCACCGCCATAATCGAGTACGGCGAGCAGTTCTCGACGCTTTGCAGCCAGGCGATGCGGTGCACCAGTACGCGCGTCTTACCGCTGCCTGCCCCGGCGAGCACCAGCATGTTGGTTCGCTCCGCCGCGACGGCTTCGCGCTGTTTATCGTTGAGGCTGTCGAGCAGGTAAGAAACGTCCATTGGCACCGCCGGAAAAATGAGGGCTCTAACGAACCCCTGGGAATTTATACAGAGTTATGACGATTATATCAGCGAGGTCAGAGATGCCAACCGGGAAATCTCAATGTGCGGCAACAAACGGCTGTCGGCGGTCTGCATCAGATCGGCGTTTTCCGGCTTGATCCAGCAGGCCTGCATCCCGCAGCGCACGGCGCCCGCGACATCGGTGGTCAGGTCATCACCCACGTGCAAAATCTCGCCGAGCGGTACGTTGAGCTTTTCTGCCGCCAGGTGATACATATCGGCAAACGGCTTAGAACGCCCGTCCGGCCCGGCGCGGAGCACAAACTCAAAATAGCCACTCAGACCAAATAGTTCTGGCTGTGCGTTACCGTTGGTAATCGCCACCAGCGGCCACTTTTCGCCCAGCTTTTTCAGGGTATCGTGGGTTTCCTGCGGCACATCAACCCGGCTACGCCAGTGGGCAAAGTTGGCCATCGCCGCATCGGCACCGGCTTTCGCTTCCTGGG
Organism: Kluyvera sp. Awk 3; assembly: GCF_028069715.1. Lineage (NCBI taxonomy): Bacteria > Pseudomonadati > Pseudomonadota > Gammaproteobacteria > Enterobacterales > Enterobacteriaceae > Kluyvera > Kluyvera sp. Awk 3. The sequence continues at coordinate 44,499 of NZ_JANEWH010000013.1, forward strand.
CCGTTAACCCCAACTGCCGCATACCGGACTCCAGCGCACGCCAGCGCCATTCGGTGACGTCGTGGTAAATCTCCGGCTCGGTCTTCAGCAACGCATCGCGCCACTGTTGAAGCGTGTGGGCGTCAAAATTGGCCAGTGCCGGGTGATAGCCGCGAACAAAATTCAGCGACTCCTGCATCGTGCGGTCAATCACCGGGCGGTTATCGTAAAGGGTATCGTCAAGGTCAAAGGTCAACGCGGCAATCGTGCCCAGTGGTCGATAAAAACGCATTATTTCTCCCGTTTGGCGCGCGGATGCGCCGCATCGTACACCGAAGCAAGGTGTTGAAAATCAAGATGGGTATAGATTTGGGTGGTCGAGAGGTTGGCGTGCCCCAACAGTTCCTGCACACCGCGCAAATCGCCGCTCGACTCAAGCATATGAGTGGCGAACGAATGGCGCAGTTTATGGGGATGGACGTGGCTGTTCAGCCCCTGCTTCACACCCCATTCGGCAAAACGTTTTTGTACGTTGCGGGCCGAAATACGCTTGCCGAGCTTTGAGAGGAACAGCGCGTCTTCGTCGCCGCCAAACAGCCCGCGCAGGTCGAGCCAATGTTCGATCCACGCGACAGCGTTGCGGCCAATCGGCAACCGGCGCTCTTTGCTTCCCTTGCCCATGACCCAGACTTCGCCGGTGTCGAGATCCAGATGCTTGATATCCAGATTGACCAGCTCGGACAGACGCAGACCCGCACCGTACATCACTTCCAGCATCGCGCGGTCGCGCACCGCCAGCGGGTCGTTAAGGTCAATATCCAGCAGGCGGTTAACGTCGTCGACGTCGATATTTTTCGGCAGGTGGCGCGGCGCTTTTGGCGCGGCAATACCTTTCGCCGGGTTAGCCGGTAGCACGCCCTGGCTGACCATCCAGTCAAAGAAGCTGCGTAAGGCCGACAGGCGCAGCGCCAGGCTTGCCGCTCCCAGCCCCTTACGACGGCTGCGGGTGGCGAAGCTACGCACCATCGCAGCATCACATTGTTGCCAATTCTGCAGGCCCATACCTTCGGCCAGTTCAATAATGGCATCAAGCTGACGCTGATAGTTCAGGAGGGTAATGGGGCTTAGCTGCCGCTCAACGCCCAGATAGCGCAGGAAACGGGTAACGTCTTGCCCCAATGCGATATCGCCGGTCATTCGCGTTCAATCCATCGTTCCAACAGGCCAGGCAGCATCAAGGCGATTTCCTGCAACAGCTGCGTTCCCTGTCCAGGCTGATAGTGGTGCGGGTCACGACTGCTGAAGAGAATCACCCCGAGGTCGCCATCGCTGCCCATCATCGACATGGCTACCGAGCCTACTGCTTTCGCCTCCGGCAATACCAGCAGCAGTTCCGGACCATTGAGGGTACCCAGATAGTGGTTTGACTGGCCTAAGCGTTGGATACGCAGCGGCTCGAACGCCTGACGAGAGAGCACCAGGTCGGTGTGTTTAGAGGGAGCGCCAAGCCGCCAGCGGTCGGAGAACAGACGTATCGACGCCCCCGCCAGCCCCAGCTCACGCGCCCAGCGGTGAAAACGCAGCAGCAGATCGTCGAGGCTTTCGGCACACGCCAGCCGGTTTTGCAGATGCAGCAAGCGATAGAACAGCCCTTCGTTGGCCGTCGCCTGCTCCATCAGCTGGCTCATATTCTCTTCGAGCATCGCGATATAGTTGCGCGAGCGCGCCATATGCCACTCGACCAGCGAGACCATGCCCCGCACCGGGTGCGGGACGCGCATCTGCTCGACGGCAGCGGCATTACGAATAAAGAATTCAGGATGTTGCAACAGATAGTCTACCACCGCGCCGTCATTCAGCGCGGTGATGGCGTCCTGCTGTTCTTCCCCAACCTGTTTCATAGATGAATAAATCCGTCATAGACATGTGCCGCCGGGCCAGTCATAAACAACGGTTGGCCCGGGCCTTTCCAGGCGATATCAAGACGCCCGCCCGGCAATTCCACGCGCACTTCTTCCGCCAGCAAACCCTGCTGAATACCGACAGCAACCGCCGCACACGCACCGCTTCCACAGGCCTGCGTCTCACCCGCGCCGCGTTCGTAAACGCGCAAGCGGATGTAATCGCGTTTCACGACCTGCATAAAACCAATGTTAGCGCGTTCTGGAAAACGTTCATGGCTTTCCATCACCGGGCCCAGCGTTTCAACGGCCGCCGTATCGACGTCGTCGACCTGAATCACGCAGTGCGGGTTCCCCATTGAAACCACACCGCACAATACTGTCTGCTCGGCCGCACGCATAATATAGGTCTTTTCCGCTTTGTTGGCGCGGAACGGGACCTGCGAGGGCTCAAAGTTCGGCTCGCCCATATTGACGCGTACCAGGTCATCTTCCGTGACGCTTAATACCATACGGCCGTTAGCCGTACTGACGCGAATATCACGTTTATTGGTCAGGCCTTTCAGGCGCACAAAGCGGGCAAAGCAGCGCGCGCCGTTGCCGCACTGAGAAACTTCGCTGCCGTCGGCGTTGAAAATGCGGTAGTGGAAATCAAGGTCCGGATCGTAAGGCGGCTCGACAACCAGCAGTTGATCGAAGCCCACGCCCAGATGCCGGTCCGCCAGTCGGCGGATCAGCTCAGGCGAAAAAAACACATTCTGCGTTACCGCGTCGACGACCATAAAATCGTTGCCGAGGCCATGCATTTTAGAGAACTGCATTATCTACTCCAGTTGCGCGGTACAGAACGGAATCAGTAGTTAACCTGCGTCGGGCCGCCGTCGTCGCCACGATCGTTACGGTCCGGCGATGCGCTCTGCACAGGCGGCGTCACGGGTTTGGTCGGCGGTGCCGCCGTCTTATCAGCCGGAGGGAAATAGAGCGGGCCCTTCAGGCCGCAGCCTGCAAGGCTAAACAGTGCAAGTAACAAAGCCAGCGGTCGAAAAATCTTATTCATTCTTAAGATGCCTGTAGTTCAATGCTTTCTATTTTCTATCATCGCAGGAGAAGGCGCAAAAGCAAGCGTTAAGCGCCTGACTGCAACGTGATTTGTTTCACGCTATACTGCCGCTATCACTAAATAGCGGGATAAAACAATGAACGACAGTGAATTTCATCGCCTTGCCGACACTCTGTGGTTAGCCATCGAAGAACGTCTGGACGACTGGGATGGCGACAGCGATATCGACTGTGAAATCAACGGCGGCGTGTTGACCATCAGCTTTGAAAACGGCAGTAAAATCATTATTAACCGTCAGGAGCCGTTGCACCAGGTGTGGCTGGCGACCAAACAGGGCGGCTATCACTTTGACCTGAAAGGCGACGAGTGGGTTTGCGATCGCAGCGGCGAAACGTTCTGGGATCTGTTGGAACAGGCGGCGACGCAGCAGGCGGGTGAGGAAGTAAGCTTCCGCTAAGACTGATTGCCGGATAAGGCGAAACCGCCATCCGGCATCATAGTTAAGAGAAGTACTGCTGTAACAGCGGCGCGTTATTGTTGTCGTGATTCGACGGCGGCGGCACAATCGCCTGGCTGCGGAACGGAATCACCTGCGCACGGCCGTCAACCTTCACAATCTGATAGAACTGCGGCAGGTTGAAGTTGATAAAGCTTGAGCCGTAGGTGAAGCGATCGTGCGACGAGGAATAGAAGCGGCTGACGTCGCGCACCAGCTCCTCTTTGCTGCCTTCACAGTGGTGATACACCTCGGCGCGGTTACTCTCGTCAAGAATGTAGATATTAAAGCCCTGATCTTCCCCCGACTCCTCGAAGAAGAACTGGATAATCCCTTCGCTGGCAAAACCATCCACCACCGGCGGCAATTCTACATGGTTGGTCTCAACCTGCACCGACAGACCGTGCAGCTTGTTATGCGAAATCGCGCCGTAAAACTCGATGGCGTTTTCCAGCTTCTGTACCGACACGTTCAGACGCTCAAAGAACAGGCCCCAGGTTTGCCCGGAGACACGCAGCGCTTTGAAGCGGCCGGTTTCCTGACGGGTACTGGAAAGGCGCAGTTCAATACACTCGGAAACCAGCTGCTGCACGCGGGTACGAATCAAGCCGCGCAGGTGCTGGCTGTAGCAGAATACTTCGACGCTGTCCGGCGGCGCGGCGTCCTGGTGCATTTTACCGAGGATGGTTTTCAGCGCTTCAATCATCGCCTGCTCGCCGTTGAAGTGCAGCGTACGCACTTCGTTCCACGAGTTGCGATACAGCAGGTCAACGCTGCCAACCAGGCATTTTTGGTCTTCACCGAAGCTGAAAGTATCCAGCTTACGGAAATCGAAGTGCACCACCTGATTGCGGAAGGCCGCCGTCGGGTCATATTCGAGGTTGACGATAATCGCCAGATGGCGAATTTCACACGGGCTGTACAACGCTTTCGGCGTTGGCGCGGGCAGGCGCAGCGGGAAGTGGTGCGATACGTCAGCAACCATCTCCTGCAGTTTCGCCAGGTCGACAATGCCATTGCCCTTAATAAACAGGCGCGTGCGTGAAGTCAGCAGGCCGTTAAACCAGGCCCAGGCCACCAGCTTGTTGAGATAGCGGTTATATTCCAGCGGCTGATGGCTGATGATGGATTCCATGTTCGGGGCGCGGTTGTAAAGATACCAACCTGTACGGTTGGCGCGTCCTGGCGGAACATAGATAAAGGTCAGATTCGGTTCGGACAGGTCCGGGGAGATCTGCGGGTTCACCAGCGTCACTTTGCCCGGCAGCGCTTCAAACGCCGCGTACAGCTTACGCGTCAGCACGCCGATATCCTGCGGGCTGGCGGAAACGCTGAGGTTGTTACGACGGGCGAAGCGAATCAGGTTGCGGTAGCTCTGCATCATCGCGTCGAGCAGTTCGTTGTGTGCTTCACGGACCTGGTCGATTTTCCAGTTGGCGCGGTTATCGAGCATCGCCAGACGCTCTTCACTCCAGCCCCACTCTTTCACCAGTTGCCCAACCACTTCGCGACGCCAGCCAACGCAAGCGCGTTCACGGCTGAGCTTTTCGCACACTTTCAGGTAGAAGCAGCGACGCACAAGGTCGAGACGGGTTTCGTCGTCGATGGCCTTCAGGTATTCGGTCACGCGTTCCAGCATCATGCAGTAGGCATCAAGACCGAAAGAGACGATCTCGCCATCATGCAGGCGCTGTTTAATGTCCTTCGCCAACAGGCGCGTGTTGGGATACTCCCACGAGTAGGCTTCCAGCAGCAGGGTTTTCAACACCGCTTTGTACGGCGAGTCGATACTCTTATACAGCTGCCACAGGCTGGCGCCAAAGTACTCTTCGGCGGAGAGCGAGCTCAATCCGCCGAGGTCAAGCCATTCGTTCGGCGTCAGCACGCCCTGGGCGTAGAGCGTCATCACGTAGTCATCGTAATGATCTTCTTCTTCGCACGGCACCATATTCCACAGAATACGTTTGCCCGCCAGGCGCACCGCCGTACGATAAAATTCGTCGAGCAGTAAAATGTGCTGCGTTGAACCGCAGTCTTCCCCACCGAGGCTGCCGCTTTCGTTATGACGGAAACGGTTTTCGTCGATCAGGAAGAAGCTGACTTCCACGCCCAGCGATGCCGCCCAGCTTTCCAGCAGGCTGCATTTGCGCTGTAACAATTGGCGTTCATCATTGTCGAGCCACGACTGGTGACAGACCCAGATATCCAGATCGGAGGAACAGCTCTGGCCAACGGACGAGGTGCTGCCCATGGTGTAAACGCCGGTAATCGGCAGTTCGCCCTTGGCAGTGCTCTGCGGCGGCATGCCGCGATGCAGCTCGAGTTCGTCGAGGTAATGGCGTTGGGTTTCATCAGGCGTGTAGAGGCAGATGCCCTTGGGAACGTTACCGTCAAGGTAACCCGGCATCAGCGGATGATGATAATGTAATAATGTCGGCAGTAGACTGTATACCTGCTGGAAAGCAGGGCCCATGGCTGCAAGCGCGCGATCCACGCGCAGTTGGTTGATGGCATCCAGTCTCTGTTTTAGCGTCTCAATATAGAGGTACAAGACATATCGCCTGATGTTCAAAACCTCGACGTATCCTGTTCAAGCGGTACGGAGGTTTTAATATTTCAACAAGAAGAACCGTTACCGTTTTTCGTCCGCCGTTGTCATTATCGAATTCTGGACAAAAAATGGTTTAAAACGTGATCAATTTAACACCTTGCCGGTTGACCGTAAAGAATGTTGCACTACAACAAGTGTAGCATTGAATGCTGCTGTAAACCCCGGCATACGATCAAGACAGTGCCAGTAATGAACGGTAAACACAACCCCGTTTATGCTTGTCTCCGTTTAGGCTGAAGGCACGTTTCCTGCATCGCGAATTGTTCAGGGTATGAATCCCTGAAAACTAACATCATTAAGGCAACAATGTTAGGATGGACAACGGACGATAGATGACGGTAACAAGCATGTTAGACAAAGTTTTGAGAATTGCCACACGTCAGAGCCCGCTCGCGCTCTGGCAAGCGCACTATGTAAAAGAACGCCTGGAGGCCTGCCATCCTGGGCTGACGGTGACGCTTGTCCCGATGGTCACGCGCGGTGATGTGATCCTTGATACGCCGCTGGCCAAAGTGGGCGGCAAGGGGCTTTTTGTCAAAGAACTGGAGCTGGCACTGCTTGAAAATCGCGCGGATATCGCCGTGCATTCGATGAAAGATGTGCCAGTGGAATTCCCTGAAGGGCTGGGGCTGGTGACCATCTGCGAGCGCGACGACCCACGTGACGCCTTCGTCTCGAACCATTACGCCAGCATGGATGACCTCCCGGCAGGCAGCGTCGTCGGCACTTCCAGTCTGCGTCGCCAGTGCCAGTTGGCCAAACGCCGCCCGGACCTGGTGATTCGTTCGCTGCGCGGCAACGTCGGCACGCGGCTGAGCAAACTCGACAACGGCGACTACGATGCGATCATCCTCGCCGTTGCTGGCCTTAAACGTCTGGAACTGGATGCCCGCATCCGCCAGCCGATGTCGCCGGAAGAGTCGCTCCCGGCCGTTGGCCAGGGCGCCGTCGGCATTGAGTGCCGCCTCGACGACGAACAAACGCGTGCGCTGCTGGCGCCGTTGAATCATGACGACACTGCTGTCCGCGTGCGCGCCGAACGGGCGATGAACACGCGGCTGGAAGGCGGCTGTCAGGTGCCTATCGGCAGCTATGCGGAACTCATTGATGGAGAACTCTGGCTGCGCGCGCTGGTTGGCGCGCCGGACGGCAGTCAAATGGTTTGCGGCGAGCGTCGCGGCCAGCCGGAAGAGGCCGAGAAAATGGGCATTGCGCTGGCTGAAGAGCTGCTCGATAACGGCGCGCGAGAAATTCTTGCCGCGGTCTACGACGGAGACGCCTCAGTATGACCATTCTGGTTACCCGCCCCGCCCCGCAAAGTGAAGCGCTCGTGAGCCGTTTGCGCGCGCTGGGGCGAGTAGCCTGGAGTTTCCCGCTGATTGAATTCACCCCCGGTCGCGAACTTAATACGCTCGGTCAGGCGCTTGGCGCGCTGGACGATGGGGATTTAGCGTTCGCGTTGTCGCAGCATGCGGTGAGCTTTGCCCAATCGCAGTTGCAGCAGCAGCGCCTTTGCTGGCCGACGGCTCCCCGCTATTTTGCCATTGGTCGCACTACGGCGCTGGCTCTGCATCAGGTCAGCGGAGCCGACGTACGCTACCCTTTAGATCGGGAAATCAGCGAAGTATTGCTACAATTACCTGAATTACAAAATATTGCGGGAAAGAAGGCGCTTATTCTGCGCGGCAACGGTGGCCGTGAGCTGCTCGCTGAAACGCTTACCGCCCGTGGCGCCGACGTGACGCTGTGTGAATGCTATCAGCGCAGCGCCATTCACTACGATGGCGCGGAAGAAGCCATGCGCTGGCAGTCGCGAGGCGTCTCGACGATAGTGGTCACCAGCGGCGAAATGCTGCAACAGCTTTGGACGCTGATTCCCCTCTGGTACCGGGAGAGCTGGTTGCTCAAGTGTCGGTTACTGGTGGTGAGTGAGCGCATTGCAAAACTGGCCCGGGAGATGGGCTGGCAGGAAATTCAGGTTGCCGATAGCGCAGACAACGATGCGCTGCTGCGCGCATTACAATAACTCTCAAAATTGGAAGCCATAATGACGGAACAAAAAGAAAACTCCGCCGTGGTTGAAGAATCCGGGGACGTCGTGAACACCACGCCGCAACCCGAGGTCCGTAAGCCAGAAAATGCTGAGAAGAAAAATACCGGCGGGAAAACCAGTCTGGTGCTAAGCGCCGTTGCTATCGCCATCGCGCTGGCGGCGGGCATCGGTCTGTACGGCTGGGGTAAACAGCAGGCCGTCAACCAATCCACCACCAGCGATACTCTCGCCAATCAGCTCATCGCGCTGCAAAAAGCGCAGGATGCGCAGAAAGAGGCGCTGGAAACCACCATTAAACAACAGGCCGAACAGCTTGATGCGGCGAAAGCCCAGCAGAGCGAAATGGCCAAACAGTTGGATGAAGTGCAGCAAAAAGTGGCTGCTATCTCCGGCACCGATTCAAAAACCTGGCTGCTGGCCCAGTCCGATTTCCTGGTGAAGCTGGCCGGGCGCAAGCTGTGGAGTGATCAGGACGTGACCACCGCTGCCGCACTGCTGAAAAGCGCGGATGCCAGTCTCGCGGACATGAACGACCCCAGTCTGATTACCGCGCGCCGGGCAATTACCGAAGATATCGCCAGCCTCTCCGCCGTGTCGCAGGTTGATTTCGACGGCATCATTCTGAAGGTGAACCAGCTCGCCAATCAGGTGGATAACCTGCGTCTGGCGGACAACAATACTGACGATTCGCCGATGGACAGCGACGATGGCGAACTGTCGGCTTCGCTCAGCGAGTGGCGCGTCAATTTGCAAAAAAGCTGGCAGAACTTTATGGACAGCTTTATTACCATTCGCCGCCGCGACGAGACCGCCGTTCCGCTGCTGGCGCCGAACCAGGATATCTACCTGCGCGAGAACATCCGCGCTCAACTGCTTGCCGCCTCGCAGGCAGTGCCACGTCATCAGCAGGAAACCTACAAGCAGGCGCTGGATAACGTCTCGACCTGGGTACGTGCCTACTATGATACCGATGATGCCGCCACGAAAACGTTCCTGAACGATATCGATCAACTCAGCCAGCAGAGTATCGCCATGGACGTTCCGGACACCCTGCAAAGCCAGCCGATTCTGGAAAAACTGATGCAGACCCGCGTGCGTAACCTGATGGCGCAGCCCGCTGCCGCTCAGCCTACGGCAGAGCAACCGGCCGCCACAGAGCCTGCGCCAGCCCCGGCGCAAGGAGAGTAATCGATGCTTAAAGTCTTATTACTCTTCGCACTGCTGATTGCCGGCGTGGTAGTCGGCCCGATGATTGCAGGTCACCAGGGGTACGTGCTAATTCAGACCGACAATTACAACATTGAAACCAGCGTCACCGGGTTGGTCATCATCATGATTCTGATCATGGTGGTCCTGTTCGCGCTGGAATGGATTCTGCGCCGCATTTTCCGTACCAGCGCCCATACCCGCGGCTGGTTCGTGGGCCGTAAACGCCGTCGCGCACGCAAGCAGACCGAGCAGGCGCTGTTGAAACTGGCGGAAGGCGACTATCAGCAGGTTGAAAAGCTGATGTCGAAAAATGCCGATCACGCGGAACAGCCTGTCGTCAACTACCTGCTGGCGGCTGAAGCCGCGCAGCAGCGCGGTGACGAAGCGCGCGCCAATCAACACCTACAGCGTGCAGCGGAAAATGCCGGTAACGATTTGATCCCGGTTGAGATCACTCGCGTCCGTCTACAGCTGGCGCGTCATGAAACCCACGCGGCGCGCCACGGTATTGATAAGCTGCTGGAAATCGCCCCACGCCATCCGGAAGTCCTGCGTCTGGCCGAGCAGGCCTATATTCAGACCGGGGCCTGGAGTTCGCTGCTGGATATCATCCCGTCAATGGCGAAAGCCAACGTCGGCGATGACGCCCATCGCGCGGCGCTGGAGCAGCAGGCGTGGATTGGTCTTATGGACCAGGTACGCGCCGACCAGGGCAGCGAAGGGCTGCGTGACTGGTGGAAGAATCAAAGCCGTAAAACGCGTCATCAGGTGGCCCTGCAGGTTGCCATGGCGGATCACCTCATTGAGTGTGACGATCATGACACCGCACAGCAGATCATCATCGATGGCCTGAAGCGTCAGTATGACGATCGTCTGGTGATGTTGATTCCACGTCTGCACACCAATAATCCGGAGCAGATGGAAAAACTGCTGCGCCAGCAGATCAAAACCGTGGGCGACCGCCCGCTGTTGTGGAGCACGCTGGGCCAGTCGCTGATGAAGCACGGCGAGTGGCAGGAAGCGAGTCTGGCGTTTCGCGCCGCGCTTAAGCAGCGTCCGGATGCTTTCGACTATGCCTGGTTGGCTGACACGCTTGACCGCCTGAAACAGCCGGAAGAAGCCGCTGCCATGCGCCGGGACGGGCTGATGCTGACGCTGCAGAACAACCCGCCAGCGTAATCTACGCGCTAGCAAAAAGGGGCCGAATGGCCCCTTTTCTTTTTTACCCATAAAAAAACGCCTGCTCTTTGTGGGAGCAGGCGCCAATACAGGTTTAATTCGACAACTAATGGGTGCTTCACTCAACGTTATGTCCATGGTGTCTGATGAGGCAAAAGCGACATCTGTCAGTGGACGATAAGCACCGTCAATGGCTCTGCGTCATTCCTGAGTTTATGAGGCACAAAGCGAACATAAGAGATGGAATGAGCATCTACGCGGCGCATTATGTCATAAAATTTTGAGAAATGACATGTCTGGTTAAAGACAATATCTTCTTTTTTAACTCATCAAAAAACATGCCATCGCAGTCATTTCACTTTGCCGTTTTATTTAACCATAATAATAATCCACGGCAATATATAAATAATAAAACCAGATACCAATATCGGCCTCATTCATGCGGCAAATTATTTAGAAATTAGTAACAATTGATTATTAATCCATTATCGCACCTGCGCTGTCATTATATTTACAGCAGAAGAAATTAAGGTATACGATTCTTCACAGGCAACGCC
>NZ_JANEWH010000130.1:0-11889 GCF_028069715.1 Kluyvera sp. Awk 3
CATCTGGGTTATCAATTTGTAATTAGAAGATTGTTCTTTTACTCATTCTGGACTGGAGTGGCTATGCACATTGTCATACTGGGAAGTGGCGTGGTGGGCGTGACCAGCGCCTGGTATTTAAGTCAGGCGGGGCATCAGGTGACGGTTATCGACCGGGAGGCCGGCCCGGCGCTGGAGACCAGCGCCGCCAACGCCGGGCAAATCTCCCCGGGCTACGCTGCGCCGTGGGCGGCACCGGGCGTGCCGCTAAAGGCGATTAAATGGATGTTCCAGCGCCATGCGCCGCTGGCGATTCGCCTGGATGGCACCGGTTTCCAGCTGAAGTGGATGTGGCAAATGCTGCGCAACTGCGACACTCGCCACTATATGGAAAACAAAGGGCGCATGGTGCGTCTGGCTGAGTACAGTCGCGACTGTCTGAAAACCCTGCGTGAAACCACCGGCATTAGCTATGAAGGCCGTCAGGGCGGTACGTTGCAACTGTTCCGCACCGCTCAACAGTATGAGAACGCGACCCGCGATATTGCCGTGCTGGAAGATGCGGGGGTGCCGTATCAACTGCTGGAAGCTTCGCGTCTCGCCGAGGTTGAGCCAGCGCTGGCGGAGGTTGCCCATAAGCTGACTGGCGGTCTGCGCTTACCCAACGATGAAACCGGTGACTGCCAGTTGTTCACCCAGCGGTTGGCGAAAATGGCCGAGCAGGCGGGCGTGCAGTTCCGTTTCAATACGCCGGTAGACAGCCTGATTAAAGAGGGCGAACGCATTGTCGGCGTGAAGTGCGGCGACGAAGTGGTCAAAGCCGATGCTTACGTGATGGCTTTTGGCTCTTACTCAACCGCCATGCTCAAAGGGCTGGTGGATATCCCGGTTTATCCGCTGAAGGGCTACTCGCTGACCATTCCGATCGTCGAAGAGAGCGGGGCGCCGGTGTCCACGATCCTTGATGAAACGTATAAAATCGCGATTACCCGTTTTGATAACCGTATCCGCGTTGGCGGTATGGCGGAGATTGTCGGTTTTAATACCGAGCTGCTTCAGCCGCGTCGCGAGACGCTGGAGATGGTTGTGCGCGATCTCTTCCCGCGCGGCGGCCACGTGGAAGAGGCCACGTTCTGGACCGGGCTGCGTCCGATGACCCCGGACGGCACGCCAGTGGTGGGCAAAACGGCGTTCAAAAATTTGTGGCTGAATACCGGCCACGGCACGCTGGGCTGGACCATGTCCTGCGGTTCCGGCCAGCTGCTAAGCGATTTGATGTCTGGCAGAATGCCGGCTATCCCCTATGATGATCTCAGTGTCGCACGCTATTCACCGGGCTTCACACCCACTCGCGTGCAGCATTTGCATGGCGCGCACCACTAAGGAGAACGCATGTCACGTCCTGTGCTCGCCAGCATCGATCTGCAGGCGCTGAAAAACAATCTGGCTATTGTCCGACGCGCTGCGAATGGGGCCCGCGTCTGGTCGGTGGTGAAAGCGAATGCCTACGGCCATGGCCTTGATCGGGTATGGAATGCCCTGAAGGAAACCGACGGTTTTGCGATGCTCAACCTCGAAGAGGCGATTCTGCTGCGTGAACGCGGCTGGAAAGGGCCGATTCTGTTACTGGAAGGTTTTTTCCATGCCGACGAACTGGAACTGTTTGATAAATATCGGCTGACCACCAGCGTGCACAGCAACTGGCAGATTAAAGCGCTACAGAATGCCCGTCTGCACGCGCCGATTGATATCTACCTGAAGGTAAACAGCGGCATGAACCGTCTCGGTTTTGCACCGGAGCGAGTGCAGACGGTCTGGCAACAGCTGCGCGGTATGAAAAACGTCGGCGCGATGACGCTCATGTCGCACTTTGCGCAATCGGAAAACACCGACGGCGTAACTGAACCGATGCGCCTGATCGAGCAGGCGGCTGAAGGACTGGACTGCCCACGTTCGTTAGCCAACTCGGCGGCGACGATGTGGCATCCGGAAACCCATTTTGACTGGGTGCGGCCCGGTATTGTACTCTACGGCGCGTCACCCTCTGGCCAATGGCAGGACATCGCGAATACCGGCCTCAAGCCGGTGATGACGCTGAGCAGCCAGATTATCGGCGTGCAGAACCTCAAACCCGGCAATGCGGTGGGCTATGGCAGCCGCTATCGCGCAAAAGAGGAACAGCGCATTGGTATTGTCGCCTGCGGTTACGCCGACGGCTACCCGCGCATTGCCGCCAATGGCACTCCGGTGCTGGTGGATGGGATCCGTACCGGTACGGTTGGCGCTATCTCGATGGATATGCTGGCGGTGGATTTAACGCCGTGCCCGCAGGCCGGAATTGGTACCGCCGTTGAGCTGTGGGGGCAGGAAATTAAGATTGATGAAGTGGCGGCCAGCGCGGGCACCGTCGGCTATGAGCTGATGTGCGCGCTGGCACCGCGAGTCCCCGTTGTGACGGTGTAACGTTTGTGCGTTTGCCCGGTGGCGCTGCGCTTACCGGGCCTACAGCCGTTTGCTACTCTCGCAAGCCAGCGCCATCGGGCAACAAACAGGCTACTCCGATTCTTCTTCGGCCACCCGCACGCCGACTTTCAACACCTGATTCTCTTCTTTTTCCGCGACCGTCCATATCATCCCGGCAAACTCCACCTGGTCGCCCACCACCGGCGCTGCGCCGAGCAGATGCTCGACGATATCGCCCAGAGACTGCTGGTTATCGCGGAACTCTTCCCCGCCGTCGAGGCCGTAAATCAGCGCCACGTCGGCAAACTTGGCGCCAGCTTCCAGAATAAAATCACCAAAGAAGCGCTGATCCAGCGATATCGGCGGCGACTGGCTAAACAGCTTGCCCAGCAGAGGCAGGTCGCGCTCGCGGCCAATCACGCACAGAATGTCATTTTCCCGCAGGCGGGTGCTGCCAGTAGGGTGCAGCAGCGCATTATCACGAAACAGGGCGGCAATACGCGTTTCCGGCGGCATATGCAGGTCGCGCAGCGCCGCGCCCACGCACCATTTTTCGGCGCTAAGCTGATAGACAAACTGCTCCCACGGGTTCTCCGGGTGAATATCCAGCCCCACGCGGGAGATAGGCCAGCCGACCGGCGGCACCACCACTTTGGCTTTCTTCGCCGCCCACGACAGCGAGGTGCCCTGCAGCAGCAGTGAAATCAGAACCACGAAGAAGGCGACATTAAAGAACAGCCGCGCATTCTCGAGGCCCGCCATCATCGGAAACACCGCGAGGATGATCGGTACCGCGCCGCGCAGGCCAACCCAACTGATAAAGGTGCGCTCGCGCAGGTTAAATCCGCGGAACGGCAGCAACCCGGCGAACACGGAAAGCGGACGGGCGATGAAGATCATCCAAATAGAAAGCAGCAGTGCTGGAATGGCTATCGGCAACAGATCGGACGGCGTGACCAGCAGCCCCAGCACGAGGAACATCGCAATTTGCGCCAGCCAGGCCAGGCCATCGAAGTTTTGCAGAATACCAAAGCGGTTGCGGATTGGCCGGTTACCCAGCAGGAAACCGCACAGGTACACCGCCAGGATACCGCTGCCGTCAAGCGTGGTGGTGACGGCAAAAATCATGATCCCACCGCTCAGCGCCAGCAGCGGGTACAGCCCGGCGGGCAGGGCGATACGGTTGATCATTTGCAGCAGCAGATAGCCGCCGCCAAGACCAATCACGATCCCCAAACCGAACTGCTGAATAATGTGTACAAGGAACATCCAGCTCAGGCCCGTTTCATGCTGCTGGATCATCTCAATCAGCGTGATGGTCAGAAACACCGCCATCGGGTCGTTACTGCCGGATTCAATCTCCAGAGTGGAGCCCACGCGTTCGTTTAGCCCTTTGCCGCCAAGCAGCGAGAACACCGCCGCCGCATCCGTGGAGCCGACAATCGCGCCAATCAGCAAACCTTCCATCATATCCAGCTTAAACAGCCAGGCCGCCATCATCCCGGTGAGCCCGGAGGTGATGAGTACGCCGAGCGTCGCCAGCGAAAGCGCCGGGCCGAGCGCCACGCGAAAGGAACTGGCCTGGGTACGCATCCCGCCATCCAGCAGGATCACCGCCAGCGCCAGGTTACTGACCATATACGCGAAAGGGTAGTTGTCGAACGGAATGCCGCCAATGCCATCAACGCCTGCAAGCATGCCAATGGCTAAAAAGATAACCAGTATCGGGATGCCGAGGCGGGAAGAAAATGAGCTTAAGAGAATACTGCAGGTTACTAAGACCGAACCCAAAATAAAGAGACTAATGACTGCCGTGGCGTCCAATGTTCACGCACTCCCCTAATCGCGCTTGCTGGTAACAAAACGTTACCATAATTAGGGCGCGAACATTGGACTAATAAGCGGTATTTATTGTTTTTTATTCACTTAATACGGGATGACCGCTCAGCGTGAGCATTGAATGACCGGATGCGTGGGTTAACTGTGCCTGTGCGCCCAGCGCCAGGGTCACCGTGCGCTGCTCATGGCCGAAATCGAGCCCGGTGATCAACGGGATTGGCAAACGTGAACGCAGGTAATCATACATGGCGTTCAGATCGTAGCCTGCGTCGTAATCATTCGGCGCCGCGCCGGTAAAACTCCCCAACACAATGGCTCGCTGACGCGACAAAATGCCCGCGTGCAGCAGCTGTAGCAGCATGCGTTCGACGCGGAACGGATGTTCGTTGATGTCCTCGAGCACCAGAATGCCATCGCGGATCTCCGGGAGCCACGGTGTGCCAATCAGCGAAACGATCATCGCCAGGTTGCCGCCCCACAGCGTTCCCTCAGCTTCACAAGCCGGGCCGTTGCCCTGCCATTCCACGGAATAGGTCGGATTTTTCAGCGCCAGCCAGAAGTGCCGTTCGGTGAAGTCGTTCAGCGTTTCGGCGCCAAAGTTACCGGCCAGCATCGGCCCGCTAAAGGTGACGACATTGCCCAGGGCCAGCAGCCCCATCTGGATAACGGTAAAATCGCTGTGGCCGCAAATAAGCAGCGGATCGCGCAGCTGGCGAGCAATCAGCCCCTGCCAGTCGATGCGCTCAAGTAAACGACTTGCGCCGTAGCCGCCGCGTACCGGCATGACAATCTGATTTTTCCCGCCCAGCGTCACAAGACCGTTAAGATCGCTCAACCGTTCGCTTTCTGTGCCGGCGAAACGACGGTCGCGACGGGCGATAACCTGTTGATGAGCGACCTGATGTCCGGCCTCTTCTAATCGCGATACCCCGCGCAGCGCGGCGGATTGGTTAATGCAGTAGCCGGAAGGGGCGATAAGATGAAACTGGGACATGGCATTTCCTTGCTGAGTACGAAACGAGTATCATGCCGCCTGAGCCAGTGGTTGTCATTAACGGCAGCAAAGTTCAGCTAAAAGGATAGATGCGTGAAATTAAGATGGTTTGCTTTTTTAATTGTATTACTCGCCGGGTGTAGCTCTAAATCGGATTACCGAAATCCCCCCTGGAACCCTGAAGTGCCGGTAAAGCGAGCGATGCAGTGGATGCCTATTAGCGAAAAAGCCGGTGCGGCATGGGGCGTCAGCCCACGCCTGATCACCGCGATTATTGCCGTGGAGTCCGGCGGGAACCCGACGCTGGTCAGCAAATCAAACGCGGTTGGCCTGATGCAACTGAAGGCCTCCACCTCCGGGCTGGACGTCTACCGTTATATGGGCTGGAGCGGCCAGCCGTCGACCAGCGAGCTGAAAAACCCGGAGCGTAATATCTCAATGGGAGCGGCCTATCTGAGCATTCTGGAGCACGGTTCACTGGCGGGCATTAGCGACCCGGAAGTGATGCAGTATGCGCTGGTGGTGTCCTATGCGAACGGTGCCGGTGCGCTGCTGCGCACCTTCTCATCCGATCGTAAAAAGGCGATTGCGGAAATCAACGAACTGGATAAGGACGAGTTCTTCGAGCATGTGGTGAAGAACCATCCGGCACCGCAGGCGCCACGCTATATCTGGAAAGTACAGAAAGCGATGGACGCCATGTAGTTAGCGGACGTTATTGGCCCGTTCGCGGGCCTCTCGCTCCAGTGAAAAGATAATGCGCTGGAGCGAGCGTTCAAGTACCGGCGTCATATGCAGAAAACGAAAGCTCAGGCGCGGGGTGACAATCGTTTCGTTCTTGCTATCAACCACCTTACGTTCGCTGATCGCCAGCAGTTGTGCATCAAAGCGGAAACGTCCCCATTGTCCCATATCCAGCTCAATCTCTTTCAGCTCCATTCCGGGAACCAGAATTTCTGGCGTCGGTCCATCCAGTAGCGCGCCCATCCCTCCCAGCGAGAGATCAAACAGTCGAAAACGGAGCGGGGTTTTATTCGGCAGCGTGGCGATACCATAGTAGGGCGGATGCAGCGGCGCGGGCATGCGGAAATATTCGCGACGTTGAATAAACCACACTGCTGGCGGCGTCGGCATCACAAAGGCCGGTAACCCCTGATAATCTTCAACCTGCATTTCGGCAACGGTAAATTCTATTTTTGCGCCATTGGTTTCCGCCACGATGCTGATATTTTTTGCCGTTCGAGCCGCGTCGTTATCTGCTTCCCGGCTGCCAAAATCAATAACCAAGCGTTGCTGGCTGGCGTCGAGAATGCGGCTAATAAATTGACGTGAAGACCAGCTCACGCGCAGCGCGGCGTTAGCCTGCTGAAGATCGCGGAGAATATTTAATACGGCTAACGGATTTTGCTTAAGAAACTGTGCGTTATGCTCACTCACCTGAAATGGCTCCTGAATGGCAGGTTCTCTATGAGATATCGGCGTCAGGAAACAGAACTTCAGCGTCTAAATAAAAATATTTAACATTACGCCAGATCTGCGCTGTGCAACGGACTTAAGACAGTGCTTACATCAATATTCGTATTTGTCCGTATAAAATATCATCGCCATACCAGGTTTTTTAAGAACAATTACCTATACTTGAAACATTAGAGGCGCAGAATGTCGGCGCTTTTATTGCTGTTAATGGAACAGGAGAGGTGGGAAAAATGGGTATTATTACCTGGATTATTTTTGGTCTGATTGCCGGTGTTATTGCCAAATTCATTATGCCGGGACGCGATGGGGGTGGTTTTATCCTCACCTGTATCCTGGGGATTGTGGGTGCGGTAGTGGGTGGTTGGCTTGCGACCACGTTCGGCATCGGTGGCAGCGTCACCGGTTTTAACCTGCACAGCTTCCTGGTTGCCGTGGTAGGCGCCATCGTTGTGCTGGCGGTATTCCGCCTGATTCGCCGCGAATAATGTCTTCCAACGGCCCCGTCAGGGGCCGTTTCTTGCTTCGACAAAAATCCGATCTAGATCACATTTCTATATCCCTTCGTATTTTGTTGTTGAATAGCAAATGCGGATGATAATAATTATCGTTCTTTGTTCTTTTTGAGCTTAACGATAATGAATAACGCCGTTTTCCGCCTTTGTGCACTCTCCGGGATGATAACACTCGCGCTTGCGTCGCAGGCCTATGCCGATAATAACGAATCCACCATGGTCGTGAACGCCTCCGGCGAGGAGAGCGAACTGGCCGCCTGGACCAACAGCGCCACCAAATCCGCGGTGGCGGAGAGTAAAACGCCGCAGGTTATCAACACTATCGGTCAGCATGAAATCACCCTGCGCCACGCTGCCTCGGTGAATGAGATTCTGCGCTATGCGCCTGGGGTAACGACCGAGTCGCGCGGTAGCACGACCTACATGAGCGAATACAAGATTCGCGGCTTTAACGTCGACAATGAATTCTATAACGGCCTCCAGTTGCCCTATAACGTGACCGGTAATACCAAAGCGCGGATCGACCCGCTGCTGGTTGAGAGCGTCGATATCCTCAAAGGGCCTTCCTCGGTGCTCTACGGCAGCGGTTCGCCGGGCGGGTTGGTGAATATTCAGGGGAAGAAACCACAGACCACGCCGCGCACGGAAGTCGGCTTCAATACTGGGACTCGCAACCTGAAAGAGGGCTACCTGGACTCGACCGGGCGGGTTGCCGACAGCGACTGGAGCTATCGCCTGCTGGGTAAAGCGACTGAGGGTGACGATCAGCCCCATACCACGCGTTATGAGGATTACCTGGTAGCGCCCAGCGTGACGTGGCAGCCAAGCGATAAAACCCGCCTGACGTTGGATGCGCTGGCGCAAAATACCCCAAGCCTGACGCCGTCTAACCCGCTGCCGCTTTCTTATTTGCGCTCCAGCTACGCCAACAAACGCGATTATGCCGGTGACGACTGGAACGGCTTCAAGCAGCGCCAGTGGATGGTGGGCTACAGTTTTGAACACCAATTTGATAACGGCTGGGGAATTGCGCAGAAAGCGCGTTACTTTGATATCGACAGCCATCAGCGGAGCGTCTATTCCACCGGCAACGCGGGGAACCCGGTTTATGAACTGAACCGCTTTGCCTATACCACAGACGAAGATCTGCATAGCTTCAATATCGACAACCAGATCACGCGGACGCTGACGGTGGGCGACTGGCAGCACCACCTGCTGGCAGGGTTCGACTATCAGAAGCTGAATTCCCACTACCATTATCGCTATGCGTCGACGACCCCGGGTATCGACATGCGCAACCCGGACTTTACGCAGGTGAATGAAGGGGCGCTGGGATTGTACACTGCGCAGAAAAATCGCCTCTCTTACAACCAGAAAGGCTACTACCTGCAGGACCAGATGGCCTGGGGAGGCCTGAATATTCTCGCCAGCCTACGCTACGACGAATACCAGTCCGCGACAACCGACTACCTTAACCACGACGAGAAAACGTGGATCTCTCAGGATCGCGTGACCAAACGCCTTGGCGTGCTGTACGCCTTTGACAATGGGCTGTCGCCGTTTATCAGCTACTCGGAAGGATTTAAACCGGTATCACCGGCTAACGGCCTGACGGCGGAACAGGTGAAACCTACCACCAGTAAGCAGGTGGAAGGCGGCGTGAAGTACCTGCTGGCGGACTATGCGACCACCTTTACCGCCTCAGTCTTCAACATCCGACAGAAAAACGTGCTGAGCGCGGATCCGAGCTGGGTGTACCGCCAGACCGGGGAAATTGAGTCCAAAGGGGCAGAGCTGTCGGTCATCAGCCGGCCAACCGATAATATTAACCTGATCGCCAACTACGCCTATACCCACGCCATCAACACCGAAGATGAGAGCTACCAGGGCAAGCGCCCGACGCAGATACCTGAAAATGCCTTCAACCTGTGGGGCGACTATACCTTCGACCAGAGCCTGGTGCGCGGGCTGACGATCGGCGCGGGGGCGCGCTACACCGGTCCGATGGAAATCTCCCCGGATAACAAGGCGGGTAAACTGGGGGGCACAACGCAGTACGATATGTCGCTGTCTTACGATATGTCCGCCGTGGACAGCAGCCTTGCAGGGCTCATGCTGAAAGCCAGCGCGCAGAACCTGACCAACAAAGAGACGTTGACCTGTTATGACAGCACCAACTGCTGGATTGGTCGCGATCGAACCGTGCAGGTAGGGGCGAGCTATGCCTTCTGATGGTAGGCCGGATAAGCGCAGCGCCATCCGGCAGCTACGCATCATGCCGGATGGCGGCGAAACGCCTTATCCGGCCTACGTGATAATTCCGGGTCGCCTGGACGTGGGGTTTACGCCGACTCCGGGGCTACGCCAGATACCGCATTCTGGCGTTGCGCGGCTTTCATCGGAATAAACGCGACGATAACAGCACCCAGAATCAGGAAGCCGGCCACCATGTAGATCCCGGCGTTAAAGCTGCCGGTGACGTCTTTCATCAGCCCCATCAGCAAAGGTCCCAGCGCCGCGCCGGTCATGCCGGTGCCGTTGATCACCGCGATGCCCAGCGCACGGGCGCGCAGGGAGAGCGCGCGATCCGGTGTGGTCCAGAAGATAACCATCGCCGCAAAGGCGCCCATCGACGCCATCACGATCCCGGTGAATTGCAGGTGCGGGTTCGGGCTGGCGGCGGTGAGGATCCAGCCAGCCGCGGCGAACAGATAGGGCAGCAGGGTGTGCAGCTTACGCTCGTTGTAGCGGTCGGAACGTTTGCTCCACCAGATCATGCCGATGATCGTACAGACCTGCGGAATCGCGCTCAGCAGGCCGATAGTGACGTTGCTGCTCTCGGCGTTAAAGCTACGCAGAATCAGCGGCGTCCAAACGCTCAGGGCGCTCAGCGTATTGGTCAGGCAGAAGTAGGCCAGGGTGTAGAGAATAATCGCCGGGGTGAGTAGCTCGCGCAGCATACTTTTTTGCCCAACCGAGGCGGCCTGAATGGCGCTTTGGGTTTGCAATGCGTTGATTCGGTCGGCTTCCAGCATCTCGTTGAGGCAGGCTTTATCATCGTCGGTCAGCCATTTGGCCTTCGCCGGACTGTCGTCAAGCCAGAACCAGACCACCAGACCGAGCAGCACCGACGGGAAGCCTTCCAGCAGGAACAGCCACTGCCAGCCTTTCAGATTGAGCAGGCCATCCATGTTGAGAATGTACCCAGACGCCAGGGACCCCAACGCCATGGTCACCGGCATGGCGATCATAAACAGCGCGTTGGCGCGGGCGCGATAATGTGCGGGGAACCAATAGGTTAAGTAATACAGCAGGCCGGGAAGAAAACCGGCTTCGGCAATACCCACCAGCATGCGCAGGGCGTACAGGCTGTTGGGCCCGGTGGCGAACAGCGTGGCGGTAGAGGCGATACCCCAAACGATCATGAGAATGGCTATCCAGCGTCGCGCGCCAACGATGGTCAGCATCACGTTACTGGGAATACCACAGACCACGTACATCACATAAAACAGCGTGGTAGCGAGGCCAAACATAGTGCTGGTTAACCCGAGATCTTTTCCCATGGTTAGCCCGGCGAAGCCAATGTTGATGCGGTCGAGATAGGAAAACACAAACAGTACGAATAAAAACACGATCAATCGGCGAAACAGCTTGTTGATCACCGCCTGCTGCCGCGCGTTGAGCGGCGCTGGACCGGAGGTCGACGTTGGTTCCAGAGAAGGGCTATCGTTCATGAAAAGCTCCACATTGTGATTATGGTTATGGGTCGTACAGGCTGGCTAACGTATAGAGAACGTCCGCTGAAGGTGTCAATTTTATGTGTGAAAAATGATACGCAATTGTTATGTGTGTGGCATTTGTGAATCATAATGCGATCTGCGTCGCTAAAAAGCCTCAGGCGCAGATCGACCCGGCATCATCACGTCGGGACGGGGCGAAAGACACAGGGTATAATCGAAAAATCTGCGGCTTGTTTGGTAAGGAAACGCATGAGTTATCTAAAAAAATTATCGGGTGATGGTACTGAAGATGCCGTATTTCATCGTGAAGAGTTTCCGTTCTACTGGATTGTTAACGTCTACGCGCGTTACACCCAAACCGTAGAAATCGCGCTCAAGAAGATCTCTCTGGATGTCTCGCGCTTTCGCGTGTTGATGATTACCCATCAGTACGGCGAGGCGAGCATTTCGCAAATCTCCGAGTATGCGCTGGCGAAAATGCCGACCGTCACCAAAATCGTCGGTCGACTCCGCGACGATGGGCTGGTGACAACCGCCAGCAGTCCCAGCGATGCGCGGGTGACCGTCGTGATGTTAACGGAAGCGGGCCAGCAGAAAGTGGCGGAAGCGATGCCGCTGATGAGCAAAATATTCGACAAAGGTTTTAAAGGAATGACCGCCAGCCAGGTGGAGAAAATGAACCAGGCATTGGCCAACGTGCTGGATAACCTCAACGAACTTTAACCCCCGTCTCTCACACGATCGCGAAACTGTGACTCGTGTAGAAAAAATTCATAACGTCTTGTAAATACACACTATATTACATACCGTCGTCGACAGCCCGTTCGACGACGGTACCCGCTGTATTGCCTTTTTTTGCTTTATATTTCATCTGGCTGCATAAATA
>NZ_JANEWH010000131.1:0-11876 GCF_028069715.1 Kluyvera sp. Awk 3
GGCTATTACTCATCACACAGGAATGCGATCCACTTAAAAATTTTTTATAACCAAAAGTGAAAATTTCAAAAAAATTTGATTAGGCGGGTAATAAAAAACCCGGCAACTGACGCTGCCGGGTGGCTGAAGAATGAGAACTTAGAAGAACTTACGTAAATACTCGGTCAGGCACAGGATCGCCATCGCCTGCCCGTACGGCATAGAGGTCAGCGGGATTTCGCGGTAGAAATCGAGGTTAGATCCCATCCCGGTACCGAAGGAGGTTTGCAGCAGTTCGCCTTCCGGAGATACGTGCTTCACAATGCCTTTGATCGCTTTTTCCGCAACGCTCGCATACTCCTGGCTGACGTAGCGCTTGCGCACCGCTTTCAGAATACCGTAGGCAAAACCGGCAGTCGCCGATGCTTCCAGATAGGAGTTCGGATCGTCCAGCAACGTGTGCCACAGGCCACTCTCATCCTGACATTTCGCCAGCGCGGCAATCTGTGCGTTCAGCACCTGCACCAGGTAACGACGCGTCGCGTTGTTCTCCGGCAGATCGACCAGCTCAAGGAAGTCTGGGATCACGATGGTCAGCCAGCTGTTGCCGCGCGCCCAGCGGGCGTTGGCAAAGTTGTGGTTGCCTTCGTAGCTCCAGCCATGGAACCACAGGCCGGTTTCCCGGTCCATCAGATTCTGCACGTGAAGCAGGAACTGATACACCGCCTCTTCCACGTATTCCGGGCGATTCAGCAGCTTACCGATTTTCGCCAGCGGCAGCACGGTCATCATCAGCGTGTCATCCCACATCTGCTGATGGTTTTCCTCCGCCAGAGTAATGTGCTGCATGCCGCCGTGTTCGGTGCGCGGCATCTCGTTCATTGCCCATTCCGCCCAGCTATCGAGCCACGGCAGGTACGCCGGATTACCCGTCTCTTCATAGCGATAGGCCAGCGTCAGGAACGGCGCCATGGTGTTGACGTTTTTGGTGGTCGCGCCCTCAGCAAAACGGTCAGCAAACCAGTTGTCGATAATATCGCGCATCGCCACATCGCCGGTCTGCTGGTAGTACTGATAAATACCGTACAGACCTACGCCATGCGTCCATTCCCAGCCAGCCCATCCTTTGGTATCAATGATACGGCCATCGTCCAGGCGCAGCAGAAATTGGCCGGTTTCATCCTTGATATTCACCAGATTGTTCGTCACCGTCTGAATCAAGGCTTTCAGCTCTTCCCGGGAGATAAAGCGCTCCGGCTGTCGTAATAATGGGCTATGTTTGACGGGCCAAACTTTCATATTCTTAACCTCTGTTGTAAGTCGAATTCAATGTTGCAGCCTGCTTCAGTGAAGGTGCAGCAGGTTTGTTACGATTCAGGTAGCCAATGTTGTTGTTGCCCCACAGGGATTCATAAGGCATCCCCGCCAGCATCTCGACCGTAGCGCGCGCCTGCGGTGTGACGGTCTCCGGCACCACGTGGCCAGACGCCCGCATTTTCGCGGTTTCTTCACGCAGCACGCTGTGAGTTTTCAGGTTCAGCTTAAAGCGCAGGGAAACGAGGAAGCCCAACGCCAATACGATGATGGTGCCCATGCTGAGGATCATCAGGATGGTATGGCTGACTTCAGGCGGCTGCGTTTTCTGGCCGGACACAAAGCCGGACAGCTGCATGATGATCCCCACCAGCATGACCGCACCGGCCTGAGAGGCTTTGCGGGTCAGGGTCATGATGCCGGCGAAGATCCCTTCGCGACGCTGACCGGTGATCACTTCATCAACGTCAGAAATATAGGTGTAGGTGTTCCACGGGACATAGTTGATGCCCCCGCGCCCCAGACCTGCGATAGCGGAGATCAGCAGCAGCAGCGAGTAGATGTCGCTCATGCCTGCGTAGTACAGCGCGGCATAGGAGAAAGACCCCAACCCAAACAGGACGACAACCATACGGTAGGACGGCGCCGGTCCGAAGCGGATGCACAGCGGGATCATGGCGATAACGGCAATGAACTGGAAAATCGCCATCGTGCCCAGCAGGTTAGAAGCCACGGAAGCTTCCTGCATCAGCACAAACACCACGTAGTAGGTAAAGACGGCGTTGAACACGTCCTGGGCAATATAGCCGCCGAGGTACATGCCCAAATGCTGGCGGAAAATCTTAATGCGCAGCGTGGAGCTCAGTTCGACAAACAGGCGGTTCATGCTCTGACCAAAGGTCAGGTGCTTTTTCTCTTCTTCCGCCTTCAGGGCTGCCGCTGTCCACTCTTCACGCGGGCGTTCCCAGGTGAAGAACCAGACGAAGGTCAGCATCAGCGCGCACAGTACGGAGAACACCAGGCTGGCGTAGAAGAAAGAGATAGCGTTGTCTTTACCAAAGTGAGTCAGCAGGATACCCGGCAGGAAAGAGGCCAGAATGGCGGACATCTGCGCCATACCGATACGCGCGCCGGAGAACTTGGTTTTCTGTTTGAAGTCGTCGGTCATTTCCGGTACCAGCGTTTCGTACGGCACCAGAATCATGGTGTAGACCACGTCAAAAATCAGATAGGTCAGGAGGTAATACCAGAAGCCCATGTCCCCTATCCACATAAAGGAATAGCTGAACACGCAAGGAATACCCAACAGAATAAAGAACTTACGGCGACCGAAGCGTTTACCCAACCACGTGGAGCCGAAGTTGTCGGTCAGGAAGCCCATTAACGGACTGACCACCGCATCCAGAACCCTGGCGGTGGCGAAGATAAAGGTCGCCTCAATGGGGCTTAACCCGCAGAAAGTGGTATAGAAATAGAGAAGCCATGCAGCGGTCAACGCTGTCGTACCCGCGCCGAGAAAATCTCCCGACCCGTAGGCGAAGTAATTCACCAGTCCTATTTTTCGCGTTCTATTCATTAGCCGTCAATCCTGTGCTTTTTATTATGAATCTCCTTCCCTCGCTAAGGCTGAGACAAAAGGAGTACTGACACGGCTACAGTAAAAGTATGCATCAAGGGATACCTTCCTATTTCTGCCAGTGCGGGCGTAGGGTTGGCAAAAATGCAAAGAGTCGTGGCATATGCATCACTGATTTATAAAACAACGTTTCTTTACAATCAAAAGCAGGGGCCAGAAATGCGAGCTCGCCACCAGAATCTGGCAGCGAGTGGAGGAATGTGCGGCGCTTAACGGTAGTTAACGATGATTTGAATGCTTTTAACCTGTAGAGCGGGAATTAATCGCCCGCCACCAGGAATTTCCCAAATAAAACGAAAGGGCTCCGCGGCAGAAACCTGATTGAACGCCATCGTGGTGCCGCTGAGGGCATCCAGCTCCGTACAGCGCGAAAGCGAACACAGTCGCGTGCGCAGTCCGGCAGGAATCGGTCCGTTGAGTTCATAGCGCCAGGCAACCAGCGTGGTTGCGCCCTGCACCGGTTGCGATGACGACAGAGGGCGTGATGAGGCCGCCACGCCACGATGGTTGAGCGTAATGCCAATATTGCTGGCCTGCCAGGCCCCCTCACCCGCCGCCTGCGCCAGACACGGCAGGAGGCAAAGCAGCGGAAGAAATCGCGGCATTATTTACCTCCAATGGTCGCGGTCATGCGGATATTACGGTTGTCGGAGAGTTCCATATTCGACAGCACCACCAGCTGCGGTAGGCTACGGCGCAGGAAGCGCGACAGCAGAGGACGCAGCGCGTGATTGACCAGCAGCACCGGCGGCGCGCCCAGCATCTCCTGACGCGCCAGCGCCTCCTGCGTCTGCGCCAGCAATCTGTCTGCCAGCCCTGGCTCCAGCCCGCCGCCGCCCTGCAACGCCTGCAGCAACAGGCGCTCCAGCGGCGTATCCAGCCCAATCACCTGCACCTCGTCGTTGCCCGGGAACCAGCGCTGGGTAATGGCCCGGCCCAGCGCCACACGCACCACCGAGGTCAGTTCGCCCGGGTCGGTCTGGATCGGCGCATGCTCCGCCAGCGTCTCGAGAATGGTGCGCATATCGCGAATCGGTACTTTCTCATCGAGCAGATTTTGTAGCACTTTGTGCAGCGTCGTCAGCGTGACTACGCCCGGCACTAAATCTTCGGTCAGTTTTGGCATTTCCTGGGTCACGCGATCCAGCAGCTGCTGTGCTTCCTGACGGCCAAACAGCTCCGAGGCATGCAGGCTGATTAAATGGTTCAGGTGTGTCGCCACCACCGTACTGGCTTCCACCACCGTAAAGCCCTGGATCTGCGCCTGCTCTTTTAACGCGCTCTCAATCCAGATAGCATCCAGGCCAAACGCCGGATCGGTTGTCACCTCACCCGGCAAACTTCCCGCGGCAGTGCCGGGGTTAATCGCCAGCCAGCGCCCCGGATAGGCTTCGCCGCTGCCAATTTCCACGCCTTTGAGCAGAATACGGTACAGCGCCGGCGAAAGATCCATATTGTCGCGGATATGTACCACCGGCGGCAGGAAGCCCATCTCCTGGGCAAATTTCTTACGGATGCTGCGAATACGCCCCAGCAGCTCGCCGTCCTGCTGAAAATCGACCATCGGGATCAGACGGTAACCCACCTCCATCCCCAACGTATCTTCCAGCTGTACGTCGCTCCAGGTGGCTTCAACGGCCTGTGAACTGCTCTCCGGCACGTTCACCGGCTGTGGTTGCTCCGGCGCTTTCATTTCGCGTCCGCGAATCCACCATGCCAGCCCCAGCAGCGCCGCGGTAAACAGCAGGAACACCAGGTTCGGCATTCCCGGCACCAGCCCCAGCAGCCCGAGTACCCCGGCGCTGAGCAGCATCACGCGCGGGTTGCTGAACAGCTGCCCCACCATCTGCTCGCCGACATCCTGCTCAGTGCTGACGCGCGTCACAATAACACCCGCGGCGGTAGAGATAACCAGCGCCGGAATCTGGGCTACCAGGCCATCACCGATGGTCAGCAGCGTATAGGATTCCGCCGCTTTGCCGAGATCCAGTCCATGCTGCAATACGCCCACCAGCAGACCGCCGATGACGTTAATCACCATAATCAGGATCCCGGCGATCGCATCGCCGCGCACGAACTTACTGGCGCCGTCCATTGAACCGTAGAAGTCGGCTTCCTGAGTCACTTCGGCGCGACGCTTCTTGGCCTCGTCTTCGCCAATAATTCCGGCGTTGAGATCGGCGTCAATCGCCATCTGTTTACCCGGCATCCCATCCAGCACGAAGCGCGCGCCCACTTCGGCGATACGACCCGCACCTTTGGTGATAACCATAAAGTTGATGATCACGAGGATGATAAACACCACGATACCGATGGCGAAGTTACCGCCCACGAGGAAGTGGCCGAAGGCTTCTACCACCTTCCCCGCCGCCGCGCCGCCGGTATGCCCTTCCATCAGAATGATACGGGTAGAGGCGACGTTCAACGCCAGGCGCAGTAACGTGGTGAACAGCAGAATGGTTGGGAAGGCGGCAAATTCCAGCGTGCGCTGGGTGAACATTGCCACCAACAACACCATGATGGAAAGTGCGATATTAAAGGTGAACAACAGATCGAGGACGAACGCCGGCAACGGCAGCACCATCATCGACAGAATCAGCAGGATCAGCACCGGCCCGGCAAGCACCTGCCACTGGGTAGATTTCAGGTTGCCGGGGAGACGCAGCATTGCGACAAGATTAGCCATCAGAGTCCTTCTCGTTCAAAAAATCCAGTGCCTCAGGCACCGGTATGTTATCCGGTTTTTTCGGCGGCACGCCGCCCGCCAGTCGCCAGCGCTTCAGTTGCCATACCCACGCCAGCACTTCCGCGACCGCCGCGTACAGCTGGCCGGGGATCTGCTGGCCGATATCGGCATGACGATACAGCGCACGCGCCAGCGGGGGGGCTTCCAGCATCGGTATTCGGTTCTCTTCACCAATTTCGCGAATGCGCAGCGCCACCAGGCCAGCGCCTTTTGCCACCACTTTCGGTGCGCTCATTTTGTTTTCGTCATACTGCAACGCCACCGAGTAGTGAGTCGGGTTATTCACGATAACGTCGGCCTTCGGCACGTCCGCCATCATGCGACGCCGCGCCGCCGCACGCTGCATCTGGCGAATACGCCCTTTCACGTGCGGGTCGCCTTCGCTCTGTTTGAATTCATCGCGGATGTCCTGGCGCGACATGCGTAGCTTTTTCAGATGGCTGTGGATTTGCCAGAAGACGTCGAACCCGACCATGGGAATGATGCCCAGCGCCACCAGCAGCGCGCACAGTCCGACCATGTTCAGCGCGTTACCCATCGCCGACAGCGGCGACTCGCTGACCAGCCGCATCATCTGCGGCCAGTGCATCCACAGGAAAAAACCCGCCACGGAGCCCATCAGCACCGCTTTCATAATGGCTTTGGTGAGCTCTGCCGCGGTTTGCGCGGAGAACATACGTTTAATGCCGGGCAATGGGTTAAGTTTGTCGAGCTTGAAAGCGAGCGATTTAGTACTGAATACCAGCCCGCCGAGCATCATCGGCGCCACCAGCGCCACCGTCACCACGCCGACAATCAGCGGCAGCAGCGCCAGCATGGCCTCTTTGAGCAGCAGAATAATTTGCCCAAGGATCAGATTAGGGTCGCTGACGATGCTGTGGTCAAAACGCAGCCCGCCAGAAAGAAGATTGGCCAATCGACGGGCGAGTGACTCCCCGCCCAGCCAGAGCACGCAAACGCCCACCAGCAGCATCAGCAGCGATGTCAGTTCGCGGGAACGCGGAATTTGCCCCTCTTCGCGCGCTTTTTCAAGCCGTTGGGGTGTGGGGTCTTCTGTTTTGTCGTCGTCGTCGCTTTCTTCTGCCACGGCTTCACTCTCGCAAATACGGTCGCGAGTATTATCGCGAGACGCGCGTTTGCCAATGCGCAGAATAAAGGAATGAAAAGGAAGGAATTCGACCGTTAACCGGTGACGGCGGCGCAATGGCCGCCGTGGATATTATCTGTTCTCACGCAGGAAAATGACGCGATAATGCCCGGAACCCACTTCAGCGCTGTAGCCGCCGTCCATCGGCGCAAATGCAATGCCGTTGGCGTCCAGCAGCGTCTGCGCCCCGTCAAGTATCAGCGTCGAGCGGGTGTTCGCCGGGATGTCTACCTCCAGCGTTACCGTCTGCGCGTCCTGCTGCCAGTGGACACAAATATCGCCGTACACCGATGAATAGCGCGCTTTCAGCCATTCAAGGCCACCGCCAGGCAGTGGACGCAGGATGGAATGCTTAAATCCAGGCTCATCTTCCCGGGTATTAATTCCCGCCGCCGCCCGATATAACCATTCACCGATGGCGCCATAGGCGTAGTGGTTAAAGGAGTTCATATCCGGGCTCCACATCGTGCCGTCCGGCTTAACGCCATCCCAGTGCTCCCAGATTGTGGTCGCCCCGGCCTTCACCTGATACAGCCATGACGGGAAATCGTCTTTTAGCAGCAACAGCCACGCGGCATCCACCTGACCGTTTTCACTGAGCGCATGGCAAAAATACGGCGTACCGACAAAACCAGTCACCAGGTGACCATCATGTTCGGCAAGCAATTCCAGTAGCCCTGCGACAGTTTTCGCTCTGTATGCTTCCGGCACCAGGTTGAAATAAAGCGCCAGAATATGCGCCGTTTGCGTTCTGACCGCCAGACGGCCAGTGGCAGTGAAGAATTCCCGCTGAAAACTCTCGACGATAGCCTGGTGTAAGGCGAAATAGTGCTGGTAGTCATCTTCTTCACCCAGCGCTTTCGCCGCTTTAGCAAACAGCAGCGTGGACAAGGCGAAATACGCCATGCAAATCAGAGCGTCAGGGGTGGCACCAAAATAACTGCCCTCTCTGGCATCCAACGCCACCCAATCGCCAAATTGCAGCTTGTAGCGCCATTGATTATCTACCGCATGGTTGCGCATAAAATCGACCCAGCCCTTCATGCTGGCGTACTGCTGACGCAACGTTTCCCTGTCGCCATACATCAGATACATCGTCCAGGGGTTGATCACCGCCGCATCGGCCCACGCCGCCGCCGCGACAGTACCGCCGTTGGTTAAATTAAGGTCGTTATCACTCTTGCCGGTGAGGATATCCGGCACCACATGCGGCACCGCGCCTTCTGGCGTTTGATCGTAACGTAAATCCGCCAGCCATTTGGCGAAGAAATTACGGGTCTGCATCAGATAGCTGGCGGTACGGCAAAATATTTGCGCATCACCGGTCCAGCCGAGCCGCTCATCACGCTGCGGGCAGTCGGTCGGAACATCGACAAAATTGCCTTTTAGTCCCCAAAGGATGTTGTGATGAAGCTGGTTTAAATCCGGGTTAGAGCAGACAAACTCCCCGGTTTGCCGCATCTGGCTGTGAATGACCACTGCCGTCACCTGGCTTAGCGAGAACTCACCGGGCCAGGATTCAATTTTAACGTAACGAAATCCCTGAAAGGTAAAGCGGGGATGGTAATGCTCTTCTTCCGCGCCCTTAAGGGTGTATTCAATCCGCTGTTTCGCGCTGCGAAGGTTGGCCAGGTAGACATTCCCCTGTGCATCCAGTACCTCAAAATGGCGCAACACCACTTTGTCTCCCGCCCTGCCTTTAACGCTAAAGGCCACCCAGCCAGTCAGGTTTTGACCAAAGTCGATCACCCGTTCACCTTTCGGCGTGGTAAAAAAGGAGACTGGCGCAATGGTTTCGATTTGCTGAACAGTGGCGTCGCCCTGCGCCCGAAGCACCGATAGGTCCGCGTCAATAACGCTCACGGCTCGCCACTTCCCGGCATCAAACTCCGCCATGTTCCAGCCGGGCTGTTCGAGCCGGGCATCATAAATCTCACCGTCGTAAATCTCAGAGAATAGCACCGGCGAGTAAGATGATTGCCAGTGTTCGTCTGTTCCCCATAATTGCCGGGTGCCATCTTTATAATTGATGACCACCTGACAGATAAAGGCAGTGCGCTCTCCGTAATAATTACGATAGCGGTTGAAGCTCATATCGCCCTTATACCATCCCGCGCCAATGCTGGCGCCAAGAACGTTGTTCCCCGCCTTCACCAACGGTGTTAAATCATAGGTCTGATAGAGCAGTTGATGGTCATAGCTGGTCCAGCCGGGCGTGAGTTCGTCATTCCCTACCTTGCGGCCATTGCAGTAAAGCTGATAGATCCCCAACGCGCTGGCATGGACAAATACCGATGCAATATCCTCTAATTTCGCCAGATGCAGCTGATTACGCAGAAGCGTGCCTTTTGAGATAACTTTATCCGCGGGTTCTTCCGCCGAGATAAATTTCCCCTGCCAGCACTCCGCCGGCAACCCGCTGACAAACTCGGTAGCCTGGCTCCATTCGCTACATTCCCCGTCGTTATCGCTGATTTTCACCCGCACGAAGTAACGTCGGGAAGGCATCAGCGCGATTTCCCGCAAATGAATGTGCTGCGACTGCGCGCTCTCCACCCTCTGGCTGTCGTACACTGGTTCAGCAAAACCAGCGTCTTCGCTCACCTGCAGCCGCCAGCTTTTCTGGATAACATGGTTTCTATCGCTTTGAATCTGCCAACCAACCACCGGGAAATCTTCCGTTCCTTGCAGCCGCTCGGCATAGTTAAACAGGATCTTTTCAACACGTAGCATATTTTACTCCAGGATCATTTTAAGCCAGATACAGAGTCCAGCGCTTCGGCCTCTGCGTTAAATTCATTCCGCTGTGTACCGTGAAAACAGAGCCAACCAGCAACGAGGCCAATACTCACAATGGTGACCAGCAGCAGGTAAAAGATGACCGGTCCGGCATCGAGCAGCACGGGGGTGACGAAAGCCAGCACCCCGCAGGTCAGGCGAGCAATCGCCACAATTAATCCCTGGGCGGTTGAACGCAGCATGGTGGGGAACGATTCCTGCGCCCACACTTTCATAATGCCTTCGAAGGCCAACCCGTTACCGACGCCAAGCAGGAACATGCTGCCGAGCAGCGCAGCGGGGGTGAAACGTAACACCGGCAGAATCAAATAGCCGGCGACCATCGCCAGAGCGCCGATGACGAAGAACGTCATGCGTTTAGGTGTATCCACAATGCGCATGAAAAAGAGATTGAAGAACAGACCGACAGGCATCATGCACAGCCCCCAAAGCGAGCTGGTGCTAATCGATATACCGACCACGTTGACGGCGATATAAGCGCCGAACTGTCCACCGGTGTTGGCGGCGAGGTTGGTAAAGGTATAGAAGACGCTCAGCGCGATAAAGGGCCACAGGTATTTGCCTCTGAGCAGATCTTTATAAGAAGACGTTTGCGCGCGCACGGTGGCGACGCCTCGTTTGAGTTCATCCCTTGCCACCAGCCACAACGGAGATTCAGGGATAGACAGGCGCAGCAGCAGCACGATCGCAGAGACAAGACAAACGTGCAGAAACAGGATTTGCGCTCCGAGCTTGCCCCAGTCTCCTACGATGGATGAAATTGCAATCGTGACGCCAATTCCCACGGTCCACAGCATATTAGACAGGCCAATAATTTTTCCGCGATTTTCATCATTGGCGGCCTCAGAAATTGTCGCGAGCGAAACCGGAAGATCGGCCCCCGTCGCCAGCCCCACCAGCAGTGTACCCAATAGCAGCAGTGGGAAATTAAGCCCAAATGCCAGCAACAAGGTACCCATCACAATCATTAACATGGTGAATATAAATACTTTACGGCGTCCAAGCCTGTCGCCTAATCTGCCGCCGCTAAAAGCGCCTAACGCAATAGCTAACGTTAGCAAGCCGGACAAAATACCAATTTCTACGGCGGTAATCCCGATCGTCTTTTGATAAATAACCAGCGCGGTGCCGTTGGAAATAATCGCCGCTGAATCAATATATGATGCCATTCCTGATACCACCCCAACATACCATGGGTTAGGTATTTTCTCTTTTGACATAACATTTCCCTTATTGAATAAAAATAGAAAATAAACATCATTGAAGACGCGAGGCAGCGCGCCGCCGCGAGATAACATCTCGCTTAACGACAAGAGCCACAGGTCAGGTTATTATTAAAATGCGTGAATGCAGTTCACGTTCATGCGTAGGCGAATATTTAAAATGGCGTTTATAGGCTTCAGTTAACCTGATGGTATTGGGAAAGGCGCAGCGCGCAGCGATTTCACCGACGCTTTTATCCGTGGTGCGTAATAGTTCCTGCGCCTTTAATATGCGATAAAGCAGTTGAAATCGCATTGGTGTGTAGCCAGTAACGCGTTTAATAAAGCGAAACATCGTGCGTTTGGCAATGCCGCTTTCATCGCTTAGCGCACTCCAGTCAAGCTGCCTGTGACAACTGAGCTTCAGCATGTTGATCAGACTGGCACGCCCCTTCTCCTCGCGGCTTAACGTGAATGCCTGTTTTTCACAAAAGCATAGCTCGTTGATGATATTTAAAAACAGGGTTTCCATATATAGAAAACAGCGCCTGTCATCGCCGCGCTCATTGCATGCAATAACGTCCTTACACCAGCATTCGATGCGCCTTAAGGCGGCCACAGACAACGTTTGAGCGCCGCTCTTTGGCCCTGGCGTCCGGATACATTCGAGCAAACTATCAATACCCTGTAAAAAATAAAATTCGCGGTCTCGACGAATTAATATATTAATTATTGATAAATTGTTAGTTGAAATATAACTATGCGTATCCTTGGTCGTCACGAGGAAAAAATCACCCTGACAGATAAACTGCACCACATCATTAATGATATGAAAACCGCTTCCTTCACGGACGATAACTATTTCATCAAACTCATGGCCATGCACGTCGATCTTTAACTGTTTATTAATCAGGAAAAGGCAAAATGCATGTTGGGCAGAATGAAAAAAATCATCTTCCTGTAAAATTTGCATAACTCCCCCTTGTTTTCATTCAAACAATAACATCCTGCCCTCAGTTTAAATAAGGTGATAGAAATATAAATATTATATTG